>CABIKM010000063.1 GCA_902196205.1 Candidatus Methylomirabilis lanthanidiphila
CTCCACTATATCGCATAACCAATATACAAGACGCCAATAGAAGATGGGCGACTATAAACTTAGCTACGGCAGGGTCGATCGCGATCTGCTCAAGACGATGGAGGCGCCTGGGCGGATCTGGTATCTCCTTCTGGCCGTCGCCATTGCATTGGTGGCGCTTGGCGCTTTCGCCTTTAGCCGCCAGATCCGGTATGGAATGGGGGTCTGGGGTCTCACGCACCCCACCATGTGGGCCATCGATATTACCAACTTCGTCTTCTGGGTCGGCATTGCCCACTCGGGAACGCTCATCTCGGCCGTCCTGTTTCTCTTCCGAGTCCGCTGGCGGGCCTCGATCTACCGGGCAGCGGAAGCGGTCACGGTCTTCGCCTTGATGACCGCCGCCCTCTTTCCGATCATCCATCTGGGACGTCCATGGTACGTCTACTGGCTCCTGCCGTACCCGCAGGTAGGCGGACTGTGGCCGAACTTCCGTTCTCCGCTCATCTGGGACGTCTTCGCCGTCCTCACCTATATGCTGGTGAGCATGGTCTTCTTCTTCACCGGCCTGGTGCCTGATCTCGCCGTTGTTCGGGACCAGTCGAGCGGCTGGCGTCGCCGCCTGTACGGCTTCCTGGCTCAAGGCTGGCAGGGGACCGACCGGCAGTGGCGGCATTACACCAGCGCCTACCTGTTCCTGGCCGCTCTAGCCACGCCCCTGGTCATCTCGGTCCACAGCGTCGTCTCCTGGGACTTCGCCATGTCGATGGTCCCCGGTTGGCACTCGACCATCTTTGCGCCCTACTTCGTGGCAGGCGCGATTCATTCTGGACTGGCGATGGTCATCACCCTCCTGATCCCCCTCCGGCGGGTCTTCCGCCTCGACGCCTACCTCTCACAGACACACCTGGAGAACCTGGCCAAGCTCATCGTCCTCACCGGCCTTATTGTCGGCTACTCCTACGTGACCGAGTATTTCATCGCCTGGTACAGCGCCAACGATTTCGAGTGGGAGACCTTCAGGTACCGGGCGCTGGGCGATTACGCCTGGGGCTTCTGGATCATGATTATCTTCAACTCGTTGGTCCCGCTCCTCTTCTTCGTGAAAAGGATCAGGACGAGTACTCCGTGCCTGATCACGATCTCGCTCCTCATCAACGTGGGGATGTGGTGCGAACGATTCATCATCATCGTGACCTCGCTCGCGCGCGACTACGATCCGTACACCTGGGGCCTCTATCGACCGACCTGGGTCGACCTCGGCATTACGGCGGGAAGCTTCGGATGGTTCTTTCTCTGGTTTCTCCTCTTTGCGAAACTGCTGCCGGTCGTGTCTATCGTGGAGGTGAAGGAGCAGCTTCCGCCACCCAGGACGGAGGAGGCAGGAGGCGGGAAGCAGGAAGCAGGCGACGAGGAGGATAGACCATGAATGGCCGGGCTGTCGGGGTGGTGGGGCATTTTGATCAGTTCGATCGGTTTCTTGCGGCCATCCGAGAGCTGCGCGCCTCCGGCTTCGATAACCTCCGGGTCGCGTCCCCTGTCCCCCGCCATGAAATCGATGAGGCGTTGGGCCGGCGGGAGAGTCCGGTACGGGTGTTCGCCCTTGTCGGCGGGATCGTTGGCGCGATCTTCGGACTGGGCTTGACCATCAACACCTCTATCGGCTATCCGCACATTACCGGAGGCAAGCCGATTGTGTCGATGCCCGCATTCGTCGTCATCGCCTTCGAACTGACGATTCTCTTCGGAGCAATCGGAACCCTGCTGGGTTTACTGATCAATGCCCGTTTTCCCCGACTGCACATCGGGCCCGCGTTTCATCCCCGCTTCTGCCAGGATCAGTTCGGCCTCTTCGTCTTCTGCGCGCCGGACGAGATCGAGCCCACATCGCAGATCCTCCGCGCGGCTGGGGCGGCGGAGGTACGTCAGGTTGAGGGCGATGTTGAAGCCTAGATATATCGGTCTGTTGATCGCCGCTATTCTCCCGATCTGGGTCGGCTCAGCGCAGAGTTTTCCATGGAGCAGAGACATGAAGGACCAGCCATCGATCAAGCCACAAGAGGCGCCAAGGCGCCCTCCGGCTGGGACGGTTCCGCGAAACGGGTGGGAGCGCCCCATGACGCGCGAGGAGATGGGAAAGATCCTTACTAATCCCGTGCCGGTCTCGCAGCAATCGATCGAGAACGGGCGGCGCCTGTTTGAGATCTACTGCGCGCTCTGTCATGGAACGAATGCAAAGGGGATGGGCCCCGTCGCCGTCAAGTTTGTTCCACCGCCCGATCTGACCCTTCCGTTCTTTGCACAAAAGAGTGACGGCTATATCTATGGAACGATCCGAAACGGCGGTCCGATCATGCCTGCCCACGGCACAGTGCTCGCCCCAAAGGAACGATGGGACATCGTCAACTTCCTGAGGAGCTTACAAACACAATGACCGAACTCACCGAACTGGCGGACCTTGAAGAGAGCATTCGCAAGATTCCACGCCGGAGCCCTCGCGTAGTCGCCGGGGTCCTGGCGGGACTCCTGGCCGTAGGTCTCCTCACCTTCTTGCTGGGTATCTCCGCAGAGCAACCGGTCCGGGCGTGGGAGATCTACCTGGTGAACTTCGTCTTCTGGATCGGACTGGCCCAAGCCGGCGTCGTCTTTGCCGCCATCTATGATCTCTGCAATGCCCGCTGGGGTCCTGTCATCAAACGGGTCGCTATCGGGATGGGATCGTTCCTTCCGATCGCCCTGTTAATGTACGTCCCGCTCTTCTTTGGCCGCTACTGGCTCTACCCATGGGTGCGCGATCCGATCCCCGAGAAGGCGGCGTGGTTGAATGTGCCCCTCTTCTTCTTCAGAAACGGCCTCGGCCTGGCGGTGATGGCGGCGCTCAGTCTGCTGTATCTGTACCATAACCTTCGCCCTCAGATCGGATGCGCCCTGGAGCGCTCGCTCATCCGGGCTACCCCGCTCTACAGGTGGTTAACGCGCGACTGGCAAGGACTTGAGGCGGAGCAACAGCGGTCGCGCCGCGCCCTCGGCGTCCTTGGGCCGGCTATCCTTGTCGCCTATGCGGTCGTCTTCAGCCTACTGGGGTTCGACCTGATCATGTCTCTGGATCCCCACTGGTACAGCAGCCTGTTCGGCGGCTACTTCTTTATGAGCAGCCTCTATCTGGGTCTGGCGGGAATCACCGTCATTACCATCGTCCTCCGCATGACCCTCGGACTAGAGCGATGGATTACCCCTCTCCATTTCCATGACCTGGGCAAGCTGCTGTTCGGCTTCGACATGCTGGTCATCGGCCTTGTGTGGGCCCAGTACATTGTCATCTGGTACGGCAACATCACGGAGGAGACCCAGTATGTGATCCTGAGAACACAGGTGCTCCCGTGGGCGCTCTTCTCCTGGGTCGCGCTGATTGCAGGATTTGTGGGCCCCCTGATCGTCTTCTTCAGCCGCCGCGCGAAGCAGGATCCCTTTGCCCTGCTGCCGATGGGGCTGGCGATCGCGGGCGGTATCTGGGTGGAGCGGTACGTGCTGGTCGTCCCGGCGCTCTGGAAAGGCCCGGCGGCGCCTATGGGCATCCCGGAGCTTCTGATCAGCGCAGGCTTCGCCAGCGCCGCCATTCTCTCTTACCTCACCTTTATTCGGTTCTTCCCGATCCTCCCCTTACCGGATCACCGGCCTGAGGCTTCAGGATCTCCTCACCCATCCCGGACATGAGCAATAGGCTATTGATCCTCCCTTTACAACATTGACAGAAATCACGGTTGAATAATTACCCTTTAAGGGTTATAGTGCCGTATGGAAAAACGTCGCCCTCACTACGACCTTAAGGCGATTCAAGCTCAAATGAATTCCATCGAGACCATGAACTTAACCGTGACAGCCCGACACGGCATTAAGGCTGCCTGGATGTCCCTGGCAGATGCCTTGGCGGTAATTCAACGGCTTTCTTCGGAGAACTTTTACAGGTCCATGACGGTCCATGCAGACAGCCGGGTATGGCAGGATGTCTACCATGCTGAATGGAAGAGAAGAGCCCTATATATCAAGTTTCAACGACACGAGGCATACTTCATCGTATCGTTCAAGGAGAGGTAGTCAATGGGTAAGCAATGGAATGGACAGAAATGTCCCGCCTGTTTCCAGGGAACACTAGAACAGGGGACGCAACAGGCACAGTTTGAATACCGTGGCCGTGTCCTGGAATACAAACAAGAAGGCGCCTGGTGCACCGTATGCCGTGAAGGTATCATGACCGGGAAAGAGGCGGCTGCCTCGGAATCGTTGCTTGACGATTTTGTGGCCCGCGTTGACAAGCAAGAAGCTTTTAACCTCGCCCGCATTAGAAAAAAGCTCGGGTTGACCCAGAAGGAAGCGGCCATGATAGCCGGTGGCGGTCACAACGCCTTTTCTCGTTACGAAAGAGGCGAGGCCAAGCCTGTTGCAGCCGTGGTCAACCTCTTTCGATTGCTGGACCGGCATCCCGAATTACTAAAGGAACTGAAAAAGCGTAAAGCGGCTTGACCCGGATCACAAGCACGGTGAGCTTAGATGCTAGGATTTCAACTGGCAGTCGGGTAGAATCCTCGCGAGGGAGATCGTTGTCAGACAAGAGTCCAAAGATCCCGATTCGACAGAAGGAGGAGGCATATGCACGTTACGCTTGAAGAGGCACAGAAGGCGATCGCGGCGGCCATCGATAAGGCCGCAGAGCTTGGGACGTGTATGGATATTGCCGTTGTAGACTCAGGCGCCAACCTGAAGGCGTTCATTCGCATGGACGATGCGTGGGTCGGAAGCATCGACATCGCCTTCAAGAAGGCGAAAACCGCCTGCTTCTTTGCGATGCCGACGGGACAGATCGGCAAGCTGTCCCAGCCCGGCGGCCCGCTCTACGGGATTGAACACAGCAACGAGGGGCTCATCACCTTTCCCGGCGGGCTGCCGATCGTCAACACGGACGGGATTCTGATCGGCGCAATCGGCGTCAGCGGCAGCACGGTGGAACACGACCACCTTGTGGCCAAAGCCGGGGCCGAGGCGATTGGCCTTGCCGACCTCCCGGTTCACCCCTGGCGGACATAGAGGGTACTGGTAGAGCTCAAGTCAGGGCAAAGACCTCCAACGGTACCGTTTTAATCGGTTGGCCAGCGCCTCGCACGAGCTGTCGGATCTGCTCCGTGGTTTCACGCGAAAAGGTTGCCTCCCCGCAACGCTGGCACACTTGCGCCGGAATATGCTCCACGAGAACGCGCCGACCGTCGATGGTGAACACCTCGCTCACGAACTCGGACCTAGCGGCGGTGTGGCCGCACACATGACAGGTAAACATAGCTACCTCCGTTTCCGGTGGCCGATCCACTCTCTAGGGTCAGGTTCGTATATCGTGATAATCTTCGCCAACTCCGTACCCATGTAGGATACCTGGAAATGTAAGGCGCGTCCAGCAACGGTGAATCCCAGCAGCAGGGCGCTCGGCGCATACTTGTCATCCGGGTAGTCCTCGATGATTTCGACCCGCGAGCCAGTCTCGCGGATTTCGCGCTCGCTGATGTCGCGCTCGACGGCACGTCGGAAAGCGTGACGGCTGAACTCGAACTCGCCGGCCGCCAACTGCCGTTGGATGTCGGCAAGTGTCTTCATTCCATTTCCTCGCCCCATTGCTGTGCCAGCTCCTCCACGGTTCCAGCCCTCACACTTAGAGACAGGAGGTTGGCGTTTTCGGGACAGTCGACCGTGAAGAGTGGCTTGCGCATGGCGATGATCTCACGACGATGCGGTAGGCTGGGATGAGTGAAGCGAATCCCAGCACTCCGGTTACGCCCATCGATACAGCGATCGTCATTCCGGGCTTGACCCGGAATCCAGTTGTTCGGCGCTGGATTCCCACTTTTGTGGAAATGACGACTCCAGAATGAATGTAAAGAGGCGTCAGATACGCTGGGTTTCGTTCCTCAATCCAACCCACCGAGCTGGTCACATTCGGCGTGGATTCTGACTCGATTTCCATCCTAGCCACGCGCGAAGAAGGGTATCAACCAACTGACGTGCCTCAGAGAGCGACATTGGGTTGCGTGGTGGCTCCGTGCGCTCGAATCCGTGCCGTGCATCATCACCGGCGGCGGTCACGCTATTGGCAGTGTGGGTAAACCTGTTAAGCGCACACTTCGTGACCCAACCCCGGGCGATCATCTGGTCGGAGCCCTCATCGCTCTGTACCACCTCGTAGATGCGAAAGAGGTCGCTCCAGTTTAATGGATGATGATCCCGCAGGCGCAATGCCTTTGCGACGAGAGATTCTTCCTGTGCTAGCGGAAGCCACATTGAAATCGGATCGGCTGGTCGGTGAACCTTGGAAACGCCATCGGCGGTTGTAACTGTAAAAGTGGCCGATAGTAGAGCGCGCACGTGTACGACCATCGGCTCCGCGAATATTGTTATGTCACTCTTACCATCATCGTGAATGCGATACACAGCGCCCACGGCGAGGCCAACCTGAGAGCCGAGTTCCAGACGGACGGCACCAGACATCGCTGTGACAGTTTCTTTGGCGCGTTCACGAACATCGTCCGCGGAGGCCAGCGACTCAAATAGAGTCGATACGATCACATATCCTTGAGCTCGACGTTCAACGTTTAGCTCGGAGCCAGTAAACGCATCGGCCAACATCGCCAGTTCCCCGCTGTCACCGATTAGCTGGACTTCCCAATGCATGTTCCCCTCCAGTGCTGCCTAATCCTGCGGCTAAGCCGCCTGGCCAGCTTCATCGGCCTGTGCGGTGGTACGGCGTTCTACTCCGCACTGCAAGCTTCCCTTATTGCCAGCCACGACTCAAGATTAAGCGGTTTGTGCCATCGCTCCGGATGACTCTGGAGATGCTTCAGAATTATTGCGGCTCCCTGGTCGTTAGTCATGTGCTCAACGCAACGCGTAAGCCATTCGACCCTGTCCCTTGGGGCACCAAGCACCGGAGCGAGGAACATACCGTTGATGAGACCTGCGCCGTACAGGCGCTGTTCGTCAGGCGACATCTCCTTCACGAAGGTCCGCCCGGTCAAAACGCCGGGTGGGACGAGGACATCTGCTTCCTGCGTGCGTTCCGCTTGAGTGGCACCCAGGCTCGTAGCTCCAGTCACGAGGGCGGGGAGCACGATGCCCCATCGTCTACGCCGTCTACGCAGTTGGGCTGTCATAGTCGTTCACCTCCCCTCCTCTTCTGGTCCGCAGAACGTTTCACATGAGCGGCCGACGGAGGCTGGCGAAGACAACCGGAGGATGGCCAGAACGGGTTGGGCGTCATGTAGAATGATGGCTTATTGCCTAGCAATGAGCTTTAAGAACGCTTCCGTCTCCCTCGTTAGCCGCTCCTGCAGACTGTGTCCGTTGGGGCGTGGTTGCGCCAGCATCTGCGAGACCGAGTAGGGCGCTGGACGAAGTATTGGCTTCCTGCCGTTGAAGAAGAGTTGCCATAGCGCCTCATGCAGCCTACGCAGGAAGATCAGTAGTTGCTGGATATCGCGAATCTTGGCGTTGGCAAAAAGAGCCTCTGTGTCGACCTGTGTGGACAACTGCTTGTGTGCGAACACTTTGTGGCGTATCGGACGGAAGCTCGCTTCGTAAATCTTACGGCGAGTAGCCACGTGTTTCCGAAGACGCCGGAAGTCGTTTGGGGTTGGTACGTAGGCGTCGCGAAGATACTCGTCGAGCCATTCGTCCGCGGTTGAACTGACGCCACGCTTGCGCTCGGCAAGTGCCTCGAGGGAGAAAATCTCTGGATTCTGTTCGCCGATGTGAAGCAAGCGATTAATGTTGTGAGTGTTTGACCGTTGATCAAACACCCGGCCGAGCGCAATGAAGGCTGAGGTTTGCAGGGCACCGAGCGACGTATTCCAAAAGAGCGGTGCCTTGTTCAGGATAGCGACCACCTCCTTGTTGTTGGATGCCACCTCATTTACGGCACGCCAAGCGTAGAAGAATTGAATGGCGGATTCGGCCTCGCCGCGAAACACCTCAAGCTCTCTCTCTCAAACTCGGCCTGCGGATTTGGCATTTGCCTGTGACACTTAACTACGATTATGCTGGTCTGTATAGCGCCAGCCAAGCTTTCTCACGATATGCTGGATTTTCCTTCCGTTCCTCAGACTTGTCAACGGAATTTCAACAGGACCTATAGCGGCAAAGGCCGCCCCGGTGGTCGGCATAATCCTAATATGGCCGACCGGCCACCCTTTTACTTGTCTGTCATCGGTTTGAAAGTCCCCCTCACCCGCGCCCTCTTCCCCAAATGGTGGCGAGGCGAAGAGAGGACTTGGATGCTGCAAAACCGTGGGATTGCTTCGCGAGGCTCGCAATGACGTACCCTAATCGCTTGCCAATGGCCGCTGGAGTGTGGATAATCGCTGCAACGCTGAGGCGCGCTCTGTGGGTGCTGAACTCGGCAGAGACTGAATGCCAACGTACCGACGCTGGTGTAACGTCCCCCTCACGTTTCTTGACATCATTTTCGAAGCCGTCATTCCCGCGAAGCTTGTCCCTGCAGGCTTTAAGCGGGGAGCAGGAATCCAGTACAGACAGACTGGATTCCGGGTCAAGCCCGGAATGACGAATACTGCCAAAGGACGTATGGGATACTACAACAACCGGCGAGAAGCTGGCACGAGGAGCCTGATGGTCTGTTGTGAGGAGGATCGGCGCATGACGGTTCTGGGGATGATTATGGCGGGAGGACGCGGCGAGAGGCTGCATCCCTTGACGAAGGACCGCGCGAAGCCGGCGGTCCCGTTCGGCGGCAAGTACCGGATCATCGATGTGGTCCTGTCAAACTTCGTCAACTCCGGCATCTATTCCATCTATGTCCTGACGCAGTTCAAGGCCCAGTCGCTGGTGGAGCACCTGCAGGAAGGCTGGCAGGTGACCAGCGTATCCCGGAATCATTTTGTGGTTCCGGTCCCGGCCCAGATGCGGACCGGGGACGACTGGTACCGTGGAACGGCGGATGCCGTCTTTCAGAATCTTCACCTGATCAAGCGGGTTCACCCAAGCGTGGTTGCGGTCTTCGGAGCCGACCATATCTATAAAATGAATATCCGCCAGATGATGGGGTACCACCTGCGAAAGGAGGCGGATGTCACCGTGGCGGCCCTTCCGGTCGGCATTGAGGAGGCGTCTCATTACGGCGTGATGGAGGCAGATGACAACTGGCGACTCCTCGGCTTCGAGGAGAAGCCCGCGCAGCCGAAACCGATCCCTGGGGAATCCGAGCACGCGCTTGTCTCAATGGGTAACTACCTGTTCGAGACAGACCTTCTGCTCCGCGCAGTCGAGGAGGACGCGCGCGACCCCCACAGTAGTCACGACTTTGGCAGGGACGTCCTCCCCCGTCTGGTCACAGAAGGACGAAAATTGTACGCCTACGACTTCAGAAGGAACCGGATCCCTACCCTGTCGCGCGGGGAGGAGCCGAGCTATTGGCGGGACGTCGGGACCATCGAGGCGTATTACGAGGCGAACATGGACCTGCGGGCTGTGCACCCGACCTTCAATCTGTACAACCGGAGCTGGCCGATTCGCACCGTCAGCTACAGCGATCCGCCCGCTAAATTCGTCTTTGATGAGGACGGGCGGCGCGGGATGGCGTTGGACTCCATCGTCGCCGAAGGGACCATCATCAGCGGAAGCGTGGTTCGGAATTCAGTGATCGGCCGTAACGTCCGCATCCACAGTCATTGCCAGATTGAGGAAGCGGTGATCATGAATCGAGTGGAGATCGGAAGGGGCTGTCGAATCCGGCGGGCCATCATTGATAAGAATGTGTTCATCCAACCAGGAACCGAGATCGGCTATAATGCAGAAAAGGACCGCGAACGCTACCACGTCTCCGACTCGGGCATTGTCGTCATCGCCCGGGAAGAGCCGGATCAAACGTGGTCGATGACCCCGCCTGATTAGAGCGTGTCCTCCTGCCTACCCGCATCGGTTGCGCTATTAACAATACATCAAGCCATGCGCCGGTAGTACGCCCATGTGTATAAACGTTGTACCGCTCAGCACAAATCCCCCCCAACCCCCCTTTTCAAAAGGGGGGAACGGCGGGATTTCGAGACAAGAGTGGGGGGACTGCCTAATCAACGACAGGAAGAATGTGCGACGACTCAAGAAGTAGCGGGTTAGTCGTTTCGCGGGGAGTGGTACCGTGAGGGCGGCGCATACGGAGCGTGAGAATCTGCTAACTCCTTTTTGAGCGTCTCGACTTCCTTCTCCAGCTCCTGTAGACGCTCCAGGACGCACCGGATCGCCTTTCCAGCCGGGTCCGGCATGTCAGTCATCTCCAGATCGGTGGACGGCGGCACGCGTTTGCCGTCACGATAGATCACCTGTCCAGGCACGCCCACTACAAGCGAGTTCGGTGGGACCTCTTTCACTACCACGGAGCCTGAGCCGATACGACTGTTGTCTCCTACCCTGATCGGTCCGAGAATAGTGGCGCCCGCGCCGATCACGACGCCCTTACCGATCGTCGGATGGCGCTTCTTTTTCTCCAGGCTCGTGCCGCCCAGTGTCACTCCCTGATAGATGGTGACATCTTCACCGACCTCGCTGGTCTCGCCGATCACGACTCCGGTACCGTGGTCGATAAAGAGACCCTGACCGAGACGCGCGCCGGGGTGGATTTCAATCCCCGTCAGGAATCGGCCTACATGCGAAATTGCACGGCCGAGCGTCTTCAGGTTACGGTTCCAGAACCAGTGGGCGAGGCGGTGGAAATACAGGACATGCAGGCCGGGATAGCAGACGAGAACCTCCAGCGCGCTGCGGGCCGCCGGATCTCGGTCGAGGGCCGCTTGGATGTCTCGTTTGAGCGTTGTGAACACGTGATACCGCGATTCAGTTTCGGATCGCTACGGTCTCGTTTAACTCCCGCAGGAGCTGGTCAAGGTTGACGCCGTGGACCTGGGCGCTGACGGCGATATTGTCGTACTCAGCCGCAGAGCACCCCAGGCAGGCGACACCGTAGCGGTTAAAGACCTGGACGGTCTCCGGGTACTGCCGCACCACATTGTCGATCTTCATCTCTGCGGTAATTCTCATCATACTGCTTCCTTCTCACTGATATTCATGCCATTATTGTTTTTGCATGGGCGACCTACCCGTGGCCGCCCTGATCGATCATCGGTGTGTATTCGGAATGAGGGCAGGCCCAGAAGGCCTGCCCGACACATCAAAGCTATCATATAGGTCAGGAATCGGGGATGGCAAGGGAATTTTTCAGGTGAGCGGGACACGGAACATCGAGCTGGATACGCTTCGGCGTAACCCGCGCCTTCGCGCGATGGAAGTGGTTGCGGAGTCCGGTAAGACCGGTCCGCTATACGTGGTTGGCGGGTATCTGCGCGATCTTCTGCTTGGTCGCATCAGGGCGAGGCGCGCCGACCTTGACGTAGTGATCTGGGGGGAACCGGAGCGATTCGGCCGCGATCTGGTTACGGCCGTCAAAGGTAGTCTCGTTCGCCTCGATCCTGAGACGGTTCGGGTCATTACCCAATCCGCCGAAGGGATAGTGCAGATCGACATCAGCCGGCCGAAGGGCGAGACCATCGAAGACGATCTGGCCGCCCGCGACTTTACAGTCAATGCCCTGGCGGTCAGGCTCGATACGCTCGACGCCCTCTCTTTGATCGACCCGACGGGTGGACTGGACGATCTCAGGAAAAAGTGCCTACGTGTTATTACCCCATCAGCTTTCGATTGTGATCCGCTTCGCCTGATCAGGGCAGTCCGTCTGGCAGCCGAGCTCGGCTTCGCTATCGATGAGGCCACCGGACGGTGGATCATCGAGCGCGCACCACTTCTCGGGACAGTGGCCGGGGAACGTCTGTGTGACGAGCTGTTCAGGATTCTTGATACGGTTCCCGCTGCGCCTTGGATCGAGCAGCTCGATACCCTGCAACTTCTGAGGGTACTGGTCCCGGAGGTCGAGGCGCTCAAGTCGGTCCCGGCGAGCAGGCCGCATCGCCTGCCGCTCTGGGAACACTCGCTTCAGACCCTGTGGTCTGTCGAACTACTGCTCACGAACCTTGAGCGCCTCTTTCCGGATGAGGCGGTCTGGTTGCGCGAGCGGCTTGACCGGGAGATCGAAGCGGGCGTGACGGAGACCGCCATCCTCAAGCTGCTGGCGTGCCTGCATGATGTCGGCAAGCCGGAGACCCGGAGCGTACAACCGGATGGTCGAGTCCGGTTCCTCGGACACGAGCAGGCCGGTCTGCCCATCCTCGCTCGCCTGTGCGACCGCCTTCGGCTCGGTCGTCCGGCGACGAACCTCGTAGCCGGCATCGAGCAACATCATTTACGGCCGATCCATCTCGCCAGCGCAACAACCGTCACCGCCAGGGCACAGTATCGCTTCTTCAGGGAAGGGGGTGATGCGGCTCCCCTGGCGCTGCTGCACTCGTGGGCTGACCTGCGGGCCACGATCGACGAGGAGGCCGACGCGTTCTCACGGCACCAGCGATTTCTGCGCGAAGCGTTTCGTTTCTACCGAACCGAGTTTCTCGCGAGTCAGACCGAGCCCTTTATACGTGGAGACGATCTGATCACACTGTTCGGTATCACGCCAGGCCCTTTCCTGGGATTCGTGCTTGATCACCTGCAGGAGGCTCAGGCAACGGGGGTAATCGCCAGTCGCCAGGAGGCTCAGGTCTATATCCGGGAACATCTTCTATCGTGGCAACAGTTCTTTGAGACGGCGTCTGCCTCGCGCCGGTCGTCCATCGAAAGCACGTCCATCGAAAGCAATTGACAAGCGCGGATGCTTTTGTTAGACAGAAGAAGGCGCGGGAGTAATTCAGTGGCAGAATGTCAGCTTCCCAAGCTGAACGTCGCGGGTTCGAGTCCCGTCTCCCGCTCCATACGAGCAAGCGATCAGCTTTCAGCTTCTAAGATGCCCTCAAGTAACACCGAGCCCTGGTGCTCGCACACTGATGGAGTTGAGCCTTCAGCCATCAGCTTTCATCGGCAAGCAATAGCGCTTTTCCTGATCGCTGACCGCTGAAAGCTAATAGCTACTTTCTGATCGAGAGAGAATTGCATGAAGACGCTGGCCATGCTGGTTGGAGGAGGTCCCGCGCCTGGCATTAACGGCGTGATCGCGGCTGCGACCATCGAGGCGCGCAACCATGGGGCGCGTGTCCTCGGCTTCTATGATGGGTTCAAGTGGCTGGCGCGAGGCGACACGAACCACGTGATGGAACTCGAAATTGACAGCATATCCCGGATCCATTTCGAAGGGGGGTCCATCCTTCGGACGTCCAGGACGAATCCGACCAAATCCCCGGATACGCTCCGAAATGTCGTCGAGGCGCTTGATAAGCTGGAGGTGTCATGCCTGTTGACGATCGGGGGCGATGACACTGCCTTCGCGGCATGTCGGCTGTCGGAGGCCATGAAGGGTCGGGTCGGCCTTGCGCATGTGCCGAAGACGATCGACAACGATCTCCCGCTCCCGCAGGAGGTGCCGACGTTTGGCTTTACGACGGCCTGCAACCTGGGCAAAGATATCGTCAAGAACCTGATGGAGGACGCGGAAACAACGGACCGGTGGTTCTTCGTCACAGTGATGGGGCGACGGGCCGGCCATCTGGCGCTCGGCATCGGAGGCGCCGCCGGCGCCACGCTCACGGTCATCGGAGAGGAGTTTCCGGAATCGAAGATTCCTCTTCAGACGCTGGTTGACATCCTGGAAGGAGCGGTGATCAAGCGGCGCGCCTCGGGGAAGGGGCATGGCGTGGCAATTCTGAGCGAAGGGCTGGCCGATAAACTTGATCCCACCGAGTTCGGCTCGGTTGAACGGGACGGATATGGGAACGTCCGGCTCTCGGAGCTTGTGTTGGGGCGAGTGCTGAAAGAGCGGGTTGCCGAGAGCCTTCTGGCGCGAGGGGTCGATGTCACGATTGTGGCCAAGGATGTTGGCTATGAGCTCCGCTGCGCTCCACCGGGCGCGCAGGATATCCACTATTGTCGCAGTCTTGGCTACTGGGCCGCCCGTTTCCTGCTGAACGGTCAGACGGAGGCCATGGTGACCATCCAAGGGGGGAAGATGGTCCCGATCCCGTTTCGAGAGATGCTGGATCCCCGGACAGGGAAGATCTGCGTCCGCTACGTGGATATTCACTCCGAGTCGTATCAGACGCTCCGGGCCTACATGCTCCGTCTGGAGCCTCAGGACTTTGAGACGTCAGAACAGGTCGAGACGCTGGCGCGTGGCGGCCACATGGAGCCGACTGTATTCGTGGACCGATTTGGGTATCTCGGCGTCCGGACGAAAGGATCATCTCAATGAGAGAGGGCAGGCACAATCTTTGGAGCTTGGTCGTAGCCTTGATGGTCGCGCTGGTTCCATTCACGCCCTGGAACGGTCCTACGACTTTGCTGAGGACAGGCGTAGCCGATGCGCAAGAGATCGTCTTTGTGAAGGCGTTGGAGGATGCGGAGAAGGCCATCCGGGAGGCGCGGGACTTCGAGGCTGAGATCTATGCGCGGGAGGAGTTTGGGCTGGCCCTGGACTATTTGGCGCAGGCGAAGGATGAGGCAAAACTCGCCAGGTCGGCAACGCAGGAGAAAGGCGCACATCTGTTCAGTGCCAGGACGTCCGGGGAAGCGGTCAGCCTGCTCGCAGAGAAGGCGCAATATCAGGCCAAAGTGGCGGGCACGAAGGCGATAGAGGTCAAATCCGCTCGCGAGATCACCACCATTAAAGCCCTGATCGCGGATACCTTTAACACCAATGTAAATCGACGCTTTGACTCGAGGCGAGAGCAACTGTTTGGTGAACTGGGCGCGAAGGAAGCCGTCAGGAGCGAGGCTCGCAAGGCGCGAGAGCAAGCGGAGTCCATACTACGAAAGCTCACTCTGGAAGGCCAGACCGCTCCTGCGCCGCGATAGGACCGGACCACCTTCTATCTGAACAGATCCCTCCCGGACGGGCGAACCAACACATCATCTCCGGAATGCCGGTCAGACCGGTCTCTGTCGCGACCCGTTCATACATCCACGCCGGGTACTTGAGTGTCGAGTGACATCCACCACGCTCCGGAGGTTTTCCTTGCACATCTTACTATGCTCATTTAGAATTTCATGAGGAGTTTACTCTGTCTATAGTTCAATATCCACCAATGCTGTCGCAATAAGGATGAGGAGCATGATCGACCGGTTAGTCAGGGATCTGTTGAAAGAGATCGGCGAGGATCCCGATCGGGAAGGTTTGATCAAGACGCCCGAACGGGTCGAGCGAATGTACGGGTTTCTCACGTCGGGGTACAGCAAACAGGTAGAGCAGGTCCTGAACGAGGCGGTCTTCCAGGACAACTATGACGAGATCGTCCTGGTCAAGGACATCGATTTCTTCTCGCTGTGCGAGCACCATCTGCTCCCCTTTTTCGGGAAGTGCCACGTCGGTTACTTACCGGACGGCAGGATTGTCGGATTGAGCAAGCTGGTTCGGCTGGTGGAGATGTACAGTCGCCGACTCCAGGTACAGGAACGCTTGACCTCAGAGATCGCCAACGCGCTCCTGGATGCGTTGCGGCCACGCGGGGTGGCCGTCGTCATGGAAGCCTATCATCTCTGCATGATGATGCGCGGCGTAGAGAAACAGAACTGTAAAGCCGTAACCTCCTCGATGCACGGGATCTTCCGCGAGCGGATCGAGAGCCGGAACGAGTTTATGCAGTTGATCCGGTCGCACGCGACATAAATGATCTGATCTCTCTTCGGGAGTAATGGGATACGATGATGGAACGCGACTTAGCGCCGCTGTCCGGATTGACCGGAACCGCGTATTCCATTATCATGAATTGAGGAAGGAATAATCCAGGCACAACATAACCTCGAACTTCATTGAGGAGTCGATGGGCGTTCACGATCATCACGCAGAGGCGAAGAAGGTTGGGCCGGTCCGGTACGCGCGGCTCAGCATTACCGATAGTCGCAAGTCGGAAGACGATCACTCGGGTCGGCTCATTGAATCGCTTTTAAATGAAGCGGGTCATAGCCAGGTCGCCTCCATGATTCTAAAGAACGATCCCAAAGGCTTGCGGGAGGTTATTAAGAAGCTGTGTGAAGAGGAGGTTGATCTGATCGTCCTGACCGGGGGGACCGGGCTCAGCAAACGGGATCAGACGATTGAAGCGATCAGTTCCTTGCTGGACAAGACGCTGCCCGGGTTTGGTGAACTGTTTCGGAGCCTGAGCTTCCAGGAAGTCGGAAGCGCCGCCCTGATGAGCCGTGCTCTCTGCGGGACGGCGAAGGGAAAGGTGATCGTGTGTTTGCCGGGTTCGGAACACGCCGTCCGTCTCGCCATGACGAAACTCCTGATACCGGAGGTACAGCACCTCGTCTGGCAGGCGGCTCGGTAAGATGGGAGAAGGAGTAGGAGATGGCGGAACAGGAGCGGAAGCAAAAGCGCGAGACTGGCGATAGGCCACCTGAGGCGGCTGAGCCGAATCCCGAGACAGTCAAAAAAGGGAAGAAGCTGAAGGGGGACCTCGACAAACTGATGGATGAGATCGACGAGGTCCTCGAGGAAAACGCCGAGGAGTTCGTCAAGAGCTACGTTCAGCGCGGCGGCGAATAACCCCGGAGGGCGGTATCACGTATGCCTATCTATGAATATCTCTGTTCGAATTGCGGCCAGGTATTTGAAAAACTCGTTCTGAGCCGCGACGCGTTAGTAGAATGCCCGCACTGCCCGGGGGCGGCTGTGGAAAAGCAGTTTTCCGCTTTCAGCTTCAAAGGGGAGCAGGGAGGCGTCGGTTCCGGCACAACAAGTGGCGGAGGCGGGGGTTGCGCGCCTGGCGGGTGAGCGTGCGCCTAACCTCGGCGTGTCCGAGGTCTTACCCGTTCAACGCGGTTCCACCAACTCGCTGCGAATCTGAAACGACTGTGCGTTACACCCCAACCACCTCATCCGGTACGATGGGATGGATCACCAAACCGGTGAGGAGCTTTGGGTAGAAAAAGGTTGACTTGGGGGGCATCCGCAGGCCGGCCTCAGCTACCGCCTGGACCTCAGCAATCTTCGTCGGATTCAGGAAGATCGTCGCTGCATACCCATCTTTTTGAACCATCCGGACAGCCTCTGCGGCATCATGGTGATAGGTGAGCGCTTCGTCCGAAAGCTCACCTTGCCCACATCGGGACCACGGCCCATCAATCAGAAACCTCTGAACAATGGTGACATCCAGCCGCCTGTAGACGGGTGGCTTATCATCCTCTGCCTCCAGGCCGCCCTCATCAGCAAGCGTCAGAAGGTATGCGCGCCCCTCTCCACCGTACAAGCCGAAACAGTGCGTTCCACTCTTGGCCTGTCGCAAGTGGTCCAGTAGAGCTGAAGCGGCCGCCTGTGGATCGCAGGGAACAGACAACCCCTCGATCGTAAACTGCGGGGCAAGCTGGGCGAGATAGCCGTCGAGGCTACCACCCGGAATCTGTCTCATGACCCGATGAATCGGGAGAATGACCAGGCCGGGGTCCTCGGCGCTAACCAGCGTCATCATGACGTAGTTGTAGGGCCGTTGCTGCGCCTCGGCACGGTCACCCGTCTCCTTCGCCCGCATGAGATCGCGGAACGCCAGCGCCGTCTCATACCGATGATGACCGTCCGCGATAAAGAGCGGCGTTGGCGCACACTCCGCCTGAAGTCTCCTGATTGCGGTACGATCCTGACAGATCCAGATCCGATGATGAATGCCGTCCCAATCGGCGATGTCGATGGCCGGTGTGGATTCCTGGGCGGCCGCCATCAGTCGATCCAGCTCAGGTAAGCGACCCGGATAGACGCCAAAGACCGAGCTCAAGTTCGCGTGACAGGCCTGTATCAGACGAAGTCTGTCCGCCTTGGCAGCTCCCAGTGTTCGCTCGTGAGGGAAGACTGTACGACTGCCAAACTCTTCCAGTCGGACCAGTCCGATCAGACCGGATCGCACACGTTCTCCGACGCCAGAGAACCGAAAGGTCTGTCGGTAGAGATAGAGGGCGGGCGCTGGGTCACGAACCAGTACCTGCTCGGCTTGCCATTGGCGAAGGTAGTCTCCCGCGCGACTGTATTGGTTCCTCGCGGCATCATCGTCCGCCAGCGTCTCACCCAGAATCAGGCGGATCACGTTGTGCGTGTGGCGGGCGTGAAAGGCGTGTTGGCCTTCCGGTGAGATGACGTCATAAGGCGGAGCCATCACCAAGCTCAGATCTTCTGCAAGCTCAGGATTGTATCGTAATCCCCTGAAGGGCGCAATTAAGGCCATTGTTCCTCCTGGTCTCAATAATCGGGGTCGAGGCGAGCTGATTTTCGAATCAGGATTTCGTGTCTTGAGTTGCGACCCTTCTATTAGCATGGTCACAGTCGTTGTCAAGTCAAAACCGACATGCTACCCTCGGCCGAGAGAAGTAGCTGCGAGAGAGTTAGCCTCCGGACAATGATCAGGTAGACAGATGCGACATGAGCGGTACGGAACCGTTTTATTGGTAGATCTGAGCTCAGGGAGAACCACAACCCGTTTTCTTGGGTCTGATGTCACGAGACGTTATCTCGGCGGGAGCGGTCTTGGGGTCAGGCTCTTGATGGAGCTGTGTGATCCCACGATCCATCCCCTCGACCCGCAGAACCCTCTGATTTTTGCCCCGGGCCTTTTGACCGGGACACTGGTACCTGGCGCGACCAAGACCTCAGTCGTCGCGAAATCGCCCCTCACCGGGATCTTCGGCGAGTCATCCGTCGGTGGATCGTGGGGGGCTGAGTACCGCTTTACCGGGTTCGATGCCCTCGTGGTAATCGGCACCGCTCACGAGCCGGTGTATCTCTGGATCTGTGACAACCACGTCCAGATCCGACCGGCCGGACACGTGTGGGGTAAGGATACCTTTGAGACCAACGCAACCATCCTGGCTGAGACCGATCCGGAGGCAAAGGTCGGATGCATCGGGCCGGCCGGCGAGGCCCTGTCCAGTATCGCGAGCATCATGTTCGAAGGAGAAATGGCGCGCGCCGCCGGACGGACCGGCATGGGCGCCGTGATGGGCAGCAAGCGTTTGAAGGCCGTTGCCGTAAGGGGCTCCTGTGGGGTACCGGTCGCCGAGCCGCGACAGCTCCTGGAATGGGCGGCTCCGGAATATGGGCATCTCACGGCCAAGTTCGGCCTCTTTACTCAATACGGCACGTCGGCCTCAATCGAGGTCCATGAGGAACGTGGCGCAGTAGGGATCAAGAACTTCTCCTCCGGCGATTTCAAGGCGCAGGCGGCTCGCATCAGCGGTCCAGCCGTCCGGCCACGCTACGCCAATAAACCTGCCTCATGTATCGGCTGCCCGGTCCACTGCTGGGTCACGCTCGCATCTGGTGCCTCGTTCAGCCGCGGGCCGGAGTATGAGACGGTCGGTTCATTCGGCTCCATGCTGCTGAATGACGATCCCGACTCGATTATCAGGGCCAACGAAATGGCCAACCGCCTCGGCCTGGATACCCTTTCGCTCGGCAACACCATCGCGTTCGGCATTGAGGCATTCGAGCGAGGCCTGATCGACCGGACGTTGACGGGCGGTCTCGACCTGAAGTGGGGAGATCCGCAGACACTCCTGACTCTCATCGAGCTGGTGGGTCGGCGGGAAGGGATCGGCCGCCTACTGGCCGATGGCTCACGAGCGGCGGCCAGGACACTCGGTAAGGATGCCCTCGCGCTGACCGTTGAGGTCAAGGGGTTGGAGGTGCCGATGCACGATCCAAGGGCCTTTTGGTCGAGCGCGCTCAACTATGCCTGCGCCAGCCGCGGCGCCTGCCACCTGGAGGCGGTCGCCTTTGCCGTAGAAAGCGGGGTCCCGATCCCGGAGTTTGGGTACAATAGCCGATTGAGCCCCTACTCTCCCGACGGAAAGGCCGTGCTGGTCTGTCAGATGCACGACCTGATGGCCGTCTACAATGCTACGGGGATGTGCAAGTTCTTTCTCCGGGCGATCGGCGGGCCGGTCTGGCTGGCAAAGGCGGTCAACATGGCGACCGGCTGGGGGCTGTCGTGGCGGGAGTTGATGACGATCGGCGACCGGATATTCACGCTGAAGCGTCTCTTTAATGTGAGGGCCGGCGTAACCCGAGCCGACGACACACTCCCGGAAAGGATTGCGACACTCGACCGGAACGCCCGACACCGGGCCGTACCCGTCGAGGCATTCGAACAGATGCGCACGGAATACTACGACCTCCGCGGCTGGGATCAGCAGGGCCGTCCAATCGACCAACGACTGGCCGATTTGGGCCTCATAGAACAGGAGACACTCTTCGTTGACTGAAGGACTTGAGCCCATTCGGGTCACCCTGCGGATTCCCAGGAGCTTCGGCGGCTACCATCGGACCACGGACGAACGCATCACCGTCGAGGCATTACCCGGCGCCACCGTTGCGGACCTGATCAGGCAGGCGGGGCTTCCGGAATTCGAATTCGGGATTGCTGTCGTGGATGGTCACCGCGAACTGCTCAGCTATCGGCCTACGGACGGCGAAACGATCGATCTGCTCCCGATCATCTCAGGCGGGTGATTTCACAAACGTTCAACGTTCAACGCTCGAAGTTGGGCAACCCTTTTTAAAACACTGAACTTCGAACCTTGAACTTTTATCTATACCAGCCCTGCATAAATCTCCGGCCGACGGTCCTCGAGGAACGGCCAGATTCCCCTGACGGTCTTGACCCACCGCAGGTCGATCTCCGCCAGAACGATCCCCTCGTCGGCGCCACTCGGCTCTACCACAAAGTCGCCGTTGGGGTCGACGCAAAAGCTCTTGCCATAGAACGGTACCTCGCCGCCTCCCGCCACACGATTGACCCGAAAGACAAAGACCCCGTTGTAGACCGCGCTCCCCACAAGCGCCCGCTCCCATTTGGCGTGTGACGCGACAATCGAGGCGGAGGTCGGCGCACAGATCACTTCAGCGCCCTGGAGCGCGAGCAGGCGCGATCCTTCAGGAAAGAAATTATCCCATGAGATCTGGATACCGATCGCAGCGTATCGGGTGCGGAATACGGGGAATCCCTGATTCCCAGGTTGAAAGTAGAATCGCTCCTGATAGTTCGGAAGTTGCGGGAGATGATTCTTGCGGTATCGACCGAGCAGACTCCCGTCAGCATCAAATACCAGAGCCGTATTATAATAGGCCGCGTCGATCCCGCGCTCGAAGATCGGCGCCACGACAACCACCTGGTGTTCTCGTGCAAATTCCGCGATCGCCTCGCTAAGCGGTCCCGGCACCGGCTCAGCAGTCGTAAAATGTAACGAGTCAATCTCACGAGGGAACCAGGACCAGGCAAAGCACTCAGAAAAACAGATGATCTTCGCCCCCCGCTGAGCGGCGATTTTCCCCAGTCCTATGGCTCGCTCCAGGTTGGCGCGAGGATCAGACCCGCCACCCACCTGGATGCCCGCCATCGTCAGTATGCTGTCGTCGATTCCCATTCCTCTATGTAGCCTCATGCACCACAACAATAGCCGTCATTCCCGCAAAAGCGGGAATCCAGAAAAGCACTGGATTCCGGGTCAAGCCCGGAATGACACACGGTCTGAGACGTATGTCGTCATGTATAAATCAGACGAAAGACCGGCCCATACGACCGCATCTCCTCAAAGATGACCGGATCTCCGATCACCGCCTCTCTCCCCTCCGCGGCCGTAAGTCGGGCCGTAACCCGTAACCCCTCATCCAGATCGATGACCGCAATGTCGTACGGTTCTTGCCCCTGAAAGACAGCCGGCGGTACCCGAATCGTCGTGAAGGAGGTCAGTGTACCGTGACCCGACAGGTTCACCGGTAGGATAGCAGACGCTCCGCAGTGCCGGCAGTAGCGATGAGGTCTCACCGACAGACGCTTACAGCCGTCGCACGCAAATGCTTCAAATGAGGCCATCTCATCGCCGTCTCAGGATATGAACCGTGCTGACCGCCCCGGTCCCGCCAAGATTGTGGGCCAGGCCAATCTCGGCGCCCTTGACCTGATTGACCGCCTCTCCACGGAGTTGTAGGACGATCTCATAGATCTGGGCGAGACCGGTGGCGCCAACCGGATGCCCCTTGCTCAGCAGGCCGCCGCTTGGATTGGTGGGAAGCCTTCCGTCCAGCGCCGTGAGTCCATCGGCGATAGCCGTTCCCCCCTTCCCTTTCTTAACAAATCCCAGGTCTTCGATAGCCGCAATCTCGGCGATGGTGAAGCAATCATGCACCTCGGCCACATCGATGTCGCTCGGCGCGACGCCCGCCTCTCGGTAGGCCTGCTGCCCGGCGGCCACCGAGGCCTCAAAGGTGGTGAGATCCGCCATCTCGAACAGCGTTGCGGGACCGGTCGCGTGACCGGATCCGATGACATCAACCGGCCGACCGGTCAACGCAGACGCCAGATCGGCCGCGCACAGGACCGCTGCCGCGGCACCATCGCTGATCGGGGTGCAGTCGTACAGTCGAAGCGGATCGCAGATCAGCCTCGATTCCAGAATCTCCCCCATGGTGACACACTTTTGAAAGTGGGCCCTTGGATTTGCGCTGCCGTTGGACCGATTCTTCACCGACACCATGGCCACCTGCTCGCGCGTCGTCCCGTACTGGTGCATATGCCGGCGCATGACAATCCCGAAGGTTCCAGGAAAGGTAAGACCAAGTCGCATTTCGCTGTCGGCGTCGCCGGCCGACGCCAGCGCCTCCGTTACCGCCCCCGTCTCCGCCGAGGTCATCTTCTCGACACCTGCAACAAGCACGATATCGCATAGACCGGATGCGATGAGCAGCACGCCGTGGCGGAACGCGATACCGGATGAGGCGCAGGCGCCCTCTACTTTCGTACAGGGGATCGGCCCGAGGCCAAGCCGATGGGCGACTATCGGGGCGAGTGATCCCTGATGGGCCAGCGTTTCGGAGACGAAGTTGCCGAGGTAGAATGCGTCAATGCAACCGCGCGGGACTCGCGCATCGCTCAGGGCCTCTCCACAGGCCTGCACGGCCAAGTCAACGATGCCGACGCCGTTCTGCTTCCCGAACTGCGTACACCCGATGCCGATCACCGACACCTTACGCATTGCGATTCCTTACGCTCGACCCCTCACCTTCATCAGCTTCACCAAAAATCCCCCCAACCCCCCTTTGATAAAGCGGGGTTGGGGGGATGTCAGGGCTGATG
>CABIKM010000064.1 GCA_902196205.1 Candidatus Methylomirabilis lanthanidiphila
CAGCCGCGGCCGAGGAACTGCTCGGTCTCCGCCTCGAGGGCCTTCTGCAGGATCAGTTGCGCCCCCCGACGGGCCGCTTCCCCCAGGGGATCGCCGCTCGTGAGCAGGTCCGTGTACAGCGCTTGCTCCATCTGCTTACTCGGTGGTACTCTCGTGGCCATGGTGTAGCCTCCTTGTCCGGGGCATCGTCCAATGCCCTCTTCGGGTTGTGGTTTTCAGGAGGTTACACCATCTTTCTTTTTACAGGAAGTTTATGACATGACCCTGAGGCATGGTTCCGAAGCGCGTTCAGGATAGACTGGTCAGGTCCATCGCGAAATTTCAGCAGGTGATCAAGATCGCCAAAGACAGGGATGTCAACGAGTCTGACACCGTTTCAATCATCAAAGATGTCCTCGCCGAAGTCTTCGGGTATGACAAGTACCTCGATGTCACCAGTGAATTCGCAGTTCGCGGCACCTACTGTGACCTTGCCATCAAGATTGACGGCAAGGTCGAATACTTGATTGAGGCCAAGGCAATCGGGCTTGATCTCAAAGACGGCCATCTTCGCCAGGCGATCGACTACGGTGCCAATAACGGAGTTCAGTGGGTCATTCTCACGAATGCCAATTCCTGGCAGGTCTACAAGATTCGTTTTGAGCAACCAATCGCCTACGATCTTGTCTGTGCGTTCAATTTCCTCGAATTGAACCCAAAGAATGACGAGCACATCGAAATGCTCTTCGTCGTCTGTAAGGAAGGGCTCGCCAAGGATGCCCGCGAGGAATTTCATGAGAAGACTCTGACGGTCAACCGCTTCGTCCTTGGCGCGCTCATTTTGACGGACGACGTCGTTTCAGTGATTCGACGCGAGCTTCGCAAGCTGTCTGACGGCGTCTTGGTATCCTCCGAGGAGATATGTAAGGTCCTCAGGGGAGAGGTACTGAAGCGTGACGTTGTTGAGGGGGACGAAGCAGCCAAGACATCTGCCCGCATTCGCAAGTTCTACGGAAAGATCGCCAGGCGTGCTCGAAGCACCTCCGACGATAAGAAGGATTCTGGTGTTGACACCCCACCGATCGGAGACGCTTACCTATCCGAAGCGCCAGCGTCGCAGGACTAGGGTTCCGTTGAGAACCCATAAGAATAGGCGATCGAACGAGGCATTGTAGCTGATCTGTCACGCTTGCTATTCTGCCCTACGGTGCCAAGGGAGAGGCACATTACAGTAGGCTGAATTGAGGAACGAAACCTGGCTCAATAACCGTGACCGTATCGCCGGAGATCGCGGCCAGTCGATAGCGGTAAGCGGATTGCTGAGATCCGCTTCACTCATCCCAGTCTACTGGTCGTGTACCAATTGTATCCAACGTTATTCCGGTTGACGGGTTCCGGCCTGCGGACATAAACTAGAGATGTTTGGAGGATTCCCTATGCTCGACATTGAACGGGACACCTACTCGAAGCATGCCGCTGAATGGGCTGATCTCCACCAGGGGAAATTCGCCGTCGTAAAGGGCGACAGCCTAGCCGGTGTATTCGACACGATCGACGACGCGCTAGCAGCGGGTGCGCGTAGCTATGGACTTCAGCCCTTCCTAGTCCGGCAACTCGGGCAACCCCCAGAGCAGATCAGTATTCCCGCACTGGTGATGGGGCTACTTCGTGCCCATTCTTAACGTCCAGCTCGGCGGCGAAGCTCGAGCGAACAACGGGCGCACTATCCCGATCCCCCCGCAAATTGCCCTCACGCAACGTGGCCCCGTCGTACAGGTCACTTGAGCATCGGTCAGGCTATTGCTCAGCAGATCTTGCAGCAAGGTGGTATCCTTCCGCCTCCAGTATCGGGGTTCGCGCTCATCGACACCGGAGCAACGTCCACCTGTGTCGACGACGGCGCAGCTCAACAACTGCAACTGCCAGCGATTGACGTTGTGACGATTGCTTCCGCGTCGCACTCATCCACAGAACAGAACGTCTACCCGATCTCAATCGAGGTAGTCGGCCTCCCGATCGCGATCAACGCCCCGCGCGCCATTGGCGCTCCTCTCCAACCGCAGGGTCTTTTGGTTCTGATCGGTCGAGATCTACTCCAGCACTGTATGCTTGTCTATAACGGAATTTCTGGAGGCTTCTCGCTCTCAATGTGAGTGGCATGGCATCCCACACGCAATTGCTTGCCATCCAACACACCAATACAGCACGCTGATGCCGAGCGCGGATTATTATGAGTCGCAAGGCCACCAGACGTGAGAGAGAACAGTATGGCTAGTGAAGAGATGAGAAAGGAATACGACTTTTCGAAGGGAGTTCGGGGTAAGTTTTACAGGCCGGGTCTTAAACTCAGCCTTCCTGTGTACCTGGATTCAGAGGCGATGGCCTTTGTACAGCGCATTGCCCGGAAGAAGAAGACCGATATCTCGACAGTGGTCAACAAACTGATTCTTACGGACAAACACCTGGCAGAGGTGATCGAGTAGGGGCATATCTTGGCGAACTTCTTCGCAGAAGCGCGACATCAAACACGCCATTGAGATGGCGCGGGGTTTGAACAAGGAGTGAGCCATGGCCAAATTTGCCCCTTTCGATGCTGCCGACTACCTCGACAATGAGGAGACCATTGCGGAATATCTTACCGCTGCCCTCGAAGATCCGAATCCCGACGTATTCCTCACCGCGGTGCGCGATGTTGCTCGTGCCCGGGGCATGGCGCAACTTGCCAAAGACGCCGGTCTTGGACGCGAGAGCCTCTACAAAGCGCTTGCGCCTGGTGCCAAGCCGCGCTACGACACGATGCTAAAGCTGCTCCATGCGCTCGGCGTGAAGCTCTCGGCGTCTCCCGCCCATTCGTGAGCGTCACGCTGTACCTCATCGGAAAGCCCAACCCATCCTCGCGCAGCTTCGCGCGACACGCCGCGCGGCTCATCGGGAACGGTTAGGCACTGGTCCTTACAGGAAGTAGATTCTCCTTCGACTTTGCAGTAAGATGCATTAACATAAGGTCAGTGGAGATAGCCATATGATCCCTCTGACTCCGACCGATGTCCTGCCGCTGGAGACTGATGCCGATGGCGTGGTGCGCGTGGGCGACACACGCGTCACCCTTGATACGATCATCATGGCATTTACTGACGGGGCGACCGCCGAAGAAATCGCTCAGCAGTATCCTTCCCTCGAGCTCGCTGATGTTTACTCGGTCATCGGGTATTACCTGCGCCACCAAACCGAAGTCGATGCCTATGTGCGGCAACGAGCCCAGCAGGCCACACAGATCCGCCAACACAATGAAGCCCGCTTTGACCCCGCCGGAATCCGCGACCGCCTCGTAGTACGCCGTAGCGGCCAGCAGCGCTAATACATGCTGCGGCTCCTTGCCGATGAAAACTTCAACAACGACATCGTGCGCGGCTTGCTTCGGCGGAAGCCGGATATAGATATCGTTCGCACGCAGGATGTCGGGTTATCCGGTACCGACGACCCCACCATGCTGGAGTGGGCTGCTCGACATGGACGAGTGTTGCTCACCCACGATGTCACCACCATTACACGTCATGCCTATGAGCGTGTTCAAGCCGACCAGCCAATGCCCGGCGTGTTTGAAGTCAGTCGAGCCGTTCCAATCGGTACGGCCATCGAAGATATCCTCCTGCTTACCGAATACACTCTGGAAGGCGAGTGGGAAGGGCAAATCCGCTACTTGCCGTTGCGCTAAGGTGCAGCCATCGTACCGTAGGCGCCCCGCACTGGCATGAAACGATCGGGCGTGCTTGCGGCGATACGAAAAGTCCGAGGGCAAACGTGAGGATGGGCAGGCGGATGAAAAAAGGCACCACACAAAACTTGTGCATGAAGGCAAATATGTTGCTGAAGTCGATGTCGACTTGATCGAGTCCGACGAGGGTTGGGCTCCGTATTTGTCGCTTGAAGATGCTTACAAACTTGATGATGTTCGGGAAGCTCTGCGTCGTGAAGATGTCGAACGCGCAGCACGGCTCGCACGCGTATATAGATTGACTCCCGTTACGGTGTAATCACTTGCCGTAGCACAAGGCCTTGAAGTTGGACACTCGCGATCCTTGCGCCGCTCACGGTCTGCGATCGGTGTCAAACACGGGAACCGGTTAGTAACCATGAACGAAGCTGGCTGAAATGCTTCACCCTTCGACGGGCTCAGGGTGAACGGTGAATGTAAAGAAGCGTTAGACTCACTTCACTAGCCTACAATACCAACCGTTGGGCCTCTCATTGCGAAAAAGTTCGATCTCACGAATATAGTTGCGCGGCAGTATCCGTGCGGATACAATTACGCGTGTGAACATCTTTCACCGTTCCGAGGAATTTGACGCGTGGCTCGCTGGATTGAAAGACACAGTGGGCCGTGCCCGTATCGTTCACCGCATCCGCTCTGCGGAGCGCGGCAACTTTGGCGATTGTGAGCCGGTTGGCGAGGGGGTCTCTGAAATGCGCATCCACTTCGGCCCTGGTTATCGAGTCTATTTTACTCGTCGGGGAGAGGTGGTCTATCTGCTTCTGGTGGGCGGCGACAAATCCTCGCAGAAGCGTGACATCAAACACGCCAATGAGATGGCGCGTGGTTTGAACAAGGAGTGACCCATGGCCAAATTTGCCCCCTTCGATGCCGCCGACTACCTCGACAATGAGCAGACCATTGCGGAATATCTCACCGCTGCCCTCGAAGATCCGAATCCCGACGTATTCCTCACCGCAGTGCGCGATGTCGCTCGTGCCCGCGGCATGGCGCAACTTGCCAAAGATGCCGGTCTTGGACGCGAGAGCCTTTACAAGGCGCTTGCGCCCGGCGCCAAGCCGCGCTACGACACGATGTTAAAGCTGCTTCATGCGCTCGGCGTCAAACTCTCGGCCTCTCCCGCCCATTCGTAAGCGTCACGTTGTAGCCCGTCGCCAAGTCTAACCCATCCTCGAGCAGCTTCGGACGCAACACCGGCATGAAACGGTCGGACGTTCTTGCGGCGATACGGAAAGTTCGAGGGCATAAGTGAGAAAGCGGGACTTCCAAGATCTCGCAGGAGTGTTCGTCAGGCTTGGGCCGGATTCGGCGTGACAGGAAGGTGGGTCGCTAACCCCGTCTACCCGCCCCTGGTGTGCATTTCAAGGTGGGGGTCTTGTCTAAGTTCCTCTACCGAAACCAACGCGTCTCTCAGCCGAAGCTCGTTCCGCTCTTCGGCGCCGCGATCGCTTCGCTTGGTCCATCCGGAGACGATCATCGACATCAGCTCCGCTTTCGAGGCCCCGGCTCGGAGCGGCGCCCGCAGGTCGATCCCGTGTTGGGCGTACAGGCACAAGTACCATCTACCATCGGCGGTCAGCCGACTCCTGTCGCAGGTACGACAGAACGGCGTCGTTGTTGATGCCACGATGCCGAATACCGTCCCATCCGGCAGGACAAACTGATCGGCAGGCGCCCAGCCTTCGGACGCGACCGGCTCAATACGGCCGTACTGCCGCATCAGTACCTCAAGGATCTCCGTCCTGGAGAAGACCTTCTCCATCGACCAGTGAGTCGCCCCGCCCACATCCATGTACTCGATGAAACGGATCTCCGCGTTGATCTGCTTACCAAACTCCAGCAGATCCGCGAGTTCGTCGTCGTTCACCCCCCGCATGATGACACTATCGATCTTCAGTCCCTTGAAGCCGGCTCGCTGAGCCGCCTCGATCCCATTCAGTACCTTTGCGTGGGAGTCTTTTCGAGTCAGTGCCGTAAAGCGATCGGGGCGCAGGGTATCCAGACTGACCGTGACGCGGTGCAAACCGGCGTCATACAGCGCCTGCGCGGACTCAGCCAACAAGAGCCCGTTGGTGGTGATCGCAAGGTCCTCGATCCGCGGGTTGCGCGCGATCATCTTCACCAGGGCCGCAAGATCCCTGCGGACGAGCGGCTCGCCTCCAGTAAGACGAACCTTATTGACGCCAAGCTCTACAAAAATATCGACCAGACCGCTCGCTTCCTCCAATGTCAGGATCTCTTTGCGCGGAAGCCAGACGTATTCCTCCTCGGGCATGCAGTACTGGCAACGCAGGTTGCACCTGTCGGTCACCGACAGACGCAGACTGCGAAGCGGTCTGCTCAACAGGTCAAGAAACGTTGGGGGGTGTTCGATAGACGGCTTCATGCAAGTCTTTCGTGGCCTTACTTCGATGCTCGAGCCATTCACACGGCTCCGACAGCGGGAGCGATCTTGGGTCTCGGATCCACATCTCGGTCCCCAAGATCCAAGATCGCCCCTGCCGGGTTGTACTGTCGACCTCGCCGGTTAATGCTTCGCGGGGTACTTTTTGTAGTAGAGGTTGGCGACGCTCCCCTCTTCCTCTTTCTGAGCTTCCCACACCGCCCGCTGGACCGCCACCGGCATGGTATGTCCATCCTTGCACGCATCGGCGTTCATCTGGATGAAATGTGTCCACTGCTCCGGTACCTGGCTCGCTTCGAAGATTGCGGCAACCGGGCACTCCGGCTCACAGGCGGCGCAATCGATGCACTCCTCCGGATGGATAAAGAGCAGCTCCTCACCCTCGTAGAAGCATTCCACCGGACAGACATCTACACACGCATGGTCTTTGGTGCCGATACATGGATCGGCGACAACGTACGCCATTCTTCTTCTCCTCGCTTTCTCAGTGGTTGTGGTTGATTGCAGTTTCGATACACACGTGTACTCTTTACTACAGGAAGCCAAGCTGAAGCTTGGCGGCTTCGGACAGCTTGGACGGATCCCATGGAGGGTCCCAGACAACCTTGACCTCGGCATCCGCCACGCCGGGCACGCACCGCACCTTCATCTCGACTTCAGCCGGCAGCTGCGCGGCAGCCGGACAATGAGGCGACGTAAGGGTCATCATCACCCTGACGAGTCCCGAGTCCTCGGCCTTCACATCATAGATCAGCCCCATATCATAGATGTTGACAGGGATCTCGGGATCATAACAGGTCCGCAGGACCTCAATGACCTCCGCCTCGATCTCACTTGTATCCATGTATAATCAGCCCTCAACTCCTAGCTGTCAGCCATCAGCAATACCAGAATGCTGAAGGCCGACTGTTGCCCGTGTTGATATTACGACCCGAACGTATCCTATTCCAGCGAGGCGGCCTGCCCTCTCCCCTCCAGCGCAGCATGCAACGTATGCCAAGACAATGTCGCGCACTTGACGCGAACCGGGAACTCTCGTACGCCCGCAAAGGCCGCCAGCTTCCCGACCACAGCCGGATCAGATGCGGTATCCAGATCGGCCGTGACCATTGTGTGAAACATCTCAAAAAGCCGCTGCGCTTCTGCTGCCGTCTTCCCCTTCACTACCGTCGTCATCATCGATGCGGAAGCCTTCGAGATGGCGCATCCTGATCCCTGAAAGGCAACCTCCTTGATCACCTGATCTTCGACACGCAGGTACACCGTGATCTGATCGCCGCACAGGGGATTGTACCCTTCGGCCGTACGGTTGGCGGTTTCCAGTTTCCGGAAATTTTGCGGCCGCTTGTTATGGTCGAGAATGACCTCCTGATACAGTTCTCGCAGGTCCGACATCAGCCAAACAGCTCGGTGACCTTGTAGATCGCCTTGACCAGCGCGTCGATCTCGTCTCGCGTGTTGTAGAACGCCACCGATACCCTGGCGGTGGCCGGCACGCCAAACCGCTGCAGTACCGGCTGCGCGCAGTGATGGCCGGTCCGGATCGCGATCCCATCCTGATCCAGGATTGTCCCGATATCGTGCGCATGAATATCATCAAAGACGAAGGAGAGGATACCCGCCTTCTCTTTCGCAGTCCCGATGATCCGTACGCCGGAGATGGTGGAGACAGCATCCGTCGCATACGCCAGCAGCTCGTGCTCGTAGGCGGCGATCCGGTCGAGCCCGATGCTGCCCACGTAATCGATCGCTGCGCCGAGTCCGATGGCGCCGGCAATGTGGGGCGTCCCGGCCTCAAACTTCAACGGCGCCTCGTTGTAGATCGTCTTCTCGAAGGTAACCGAGAGGATCATGTCGCCCCCACCCTGGTATGGCGGCATCGCCTCGAGATGGCGAGCCTTTCCGAACACGACACCGATGCCGGTAGGACCGAACAGCTTATGGCCGGAGCAGACATAAAAGTCACAGTCCAGCGCCTGAACATCCACCGGCAGATGGGGTGCCGCCTGGGCGCCATCGATGACGACAGGCACGCCCCGCTCGTGGGCCATCTCAATCACCTGCTTCACCGGATTGATCGTGCCAAGGGCATTTGAGACGTGCACGATCGAGACCAGTCGCGTCCTTGGGCCCAGCAACCGCTCGTATTCGTCCAGCCGCAACTCACCGTCGTCGTTAATCGGTACGACCCGCAGGAGTGCGCCGGTTTGCTGACACACGATCTGCCACGGGACGATATTCGAGTGGTGCTCCATCTCAGAGATGAGGATCTCGTCCCCCGCCGTCAGACGCGGCCCGGCAAAGCTGTGGGCCACCAGGTTGATCCCCTCTGTGGCGCCGCGCACGAAGACGATCTCGCGCACATCCCCTACGTTAAAAAAGCGCGCTACCTTGGCCCTGGCACCCTCAAAGGCCTCTGTGGCCCGCTCGCTCAACAGGTGGATCCCCCGATGCACGTTGGAATTGCCGGTCAGGTAATACCGGTCCAGCGCCTCGACGACGGCCTCCGGCTTCTGGCTCGTCGCCGCATTGTCAAGGTAGACCAGCGGCTTGCCGTGAACGAGCTGCCTGAGCACGGGAAAATCCTTGCGGATGCGCTCCACATCGAACGCCATATTCACCTCAGGCAGCGTCGCCGATGCGGATAGGCCTGTGACTGCGCTCATGATCTCTCCTCAGGTGTCGAATCGTTGCCGAGTCGTGCAACCAGGAGCGCTTCGAGCCCGGCTCGAATCGGCCCAATCGTGATCCGACTCAGCAGTTCGCTCGCAAACGCATAGGTCAGCAGACTCCTGGCAGCCGCCGGATCGATGCCGCGTGACCGCAGATAAAACATCGCGTCCTGGTCGTGCTGGCCGATGGTCGTACCATGCGTGCACTTCACGTCGTTGTTGAAGATCTCCAACTGCGGCTTGCTGTCGATCACGGCATCCTCGGAAAGCAGGAGATTCTTATTGACCTGTCTGGCATCGGTTTTCTCGGCGGCCTTGTGGACGACGACCTTGCCGTTGAAGACCCCGCGCGACTTTCCATCCAGGATGCCCTTATAGAGCTGACGGCTGTTACAATGCGGCTGGACATGATCGATCCTCGTGTGGTGATCCACGTGCTGCCGACCTGTCACCATATAGAGGCCATCGAGCGCACACTCCGCACCCTCCCCATCGAGCGCCACATCCAGATTGTTCCGGACAAGGGCGCCACCGAGATCAATAGCGTGGGACGAGAATGTGCCGCTGCGACTAAGCTGTGCGTGCACCGTTGCCACGTGGAAGGCTTCCTCGCTTTCCCTCTGCACCTTATAATAGTCGATCGCCGCATTCTCGCCGCCGATGATCTCAGTAACCGCATTCGTGCAATAGACACCGTTTTTCGCGCTCACGTAGCTCTCAACGATCCGAGCCTGGCTATGAGCCCCCACCACGATCAGGTTCCGCGGATACGACACGGTGGCGGAACCGCTCTCATCGTCGGTCGACTCGAACGGGCTGTCCTGGGCCGAGTCGAAGGGCAGCGAAGAGATGAACAACAGGTGAATGGGCGCCTCAACGATCGTATCATTCGGAATAGACACGAACGCCCCATCCTCCATGAAGGCGGTGTTAAGCGCTACAAAAGCCTGATTATCAAAACCGGCATGCTGAGCCAGATACTGCTCGACGGAGGCCGGACTATAAGCGAGCGCCGTTGCCAGACTGCCCACCACGACACCTGCCGGAAGCTCCTTCAGTGACGATAGGTCGGCCGAGTAACAGCCGTTCACGAAGACAAGTTGGGCGCACGCCACATCCTCAAGGGTAAAGGGCCCGATCGGGGCGATCGGTAGCATGCCCTGAGCCTGTCCTGCGCGTCTGAACGGGATCTTGGCGATTGGAGCGACATTCGTATATTTCCACTCCTCGAGCCGGGTCGTGGGAAATCCCAGCTCGACGAATCGATCGAACGCCGCCGTGCGGATTCGGCCGATCCATTGGGGTCGCCTATCGGCGTCGGCTCGCTCCAACCGCTCAAAGTCCAGACGATAGCTCTCCAATTCTTCCGCAACTTGCAGCATCGACCGCCGTTGTCTCCTTACACAACCGCCTGCTGGATCAGACCGACTTCCACTTTGATCCAATCGTACCCTTTCGCCTCGAGTTCATGCGCCAGATCCTGTCCCCCTGACTTGACGATCCGTCCCTCAAAGAGCACATGGACGAAGTCTGGGGTGACGTAGTTCAATAACCGCTGGTAATGGGTAATCAGGATCATCGCGCGGTCCGGACTTCTGAGCGCATCGATACCGTTTGCCACAATTCTCAAGGCATCGATGTCCAGGCCGGAGTCGGTCTCATCCAAGATCGCTAACCTGGGATCGAGCACGGCCATCTGGAAGATCTCGTTCCGCTTCTTCTCCCCGCCCGAAAAGCCTTCGTTAAGCGCTCGATTCAAGAGGCTCTGGTCCAGCTCAACAAGCTTCATCTTTTCCTTGATCAGGTTGAGGAAGTCGATAGCATCAAGCTCTTCCAGACCGCGGTGCTTTCGTATGGCGTTGACGGCCGCCTTCAAGAAGTAACTCGTGCTCACTCCCGGGATCTCGACCGGATATTGGAAGGACAGAAAGACCCCCTCCCGAGCGCGCTCTTCGGGAGGCATTTGGAGCAGGTCCTTCCCTTCGTACACGATCTCGCCGGCCGTCACTTCGTAGCCATCCCGACCGGCCAGCACGTGGGCCAACGTACTCTTGCCCGAGCCATTAGGACCCATGACGGCATGGACCTCGCCATCCCGGACCACCAGATCCACCCCGCGCAGGATCTCTGCGCCCCCAACCTTTGCGTGCAGGTTTTTGATTGTGAGCAATATAGTGTCCTTTAAGCGATCAGCCCTCAGCAGTCCGCTCCCAGCTTGAAGCTACCTGCTGATCGCTGATTGCTGACCGCTGCCTTTAACCGACGCTCCCTTCGAGGCTCACACCCAGCAGCTTCTGCGCCTCGACAGCGAACTCCATCGGCAGTTCGCGAAACACCGTCTTACAGAAGCCGTTCACAATCAGATTCACCGCATCCTCGGCCGAGATCCCGCGCTGCTTACAATAGAAGAGCTGATCCTCGCCGATCTTTGAGGTCGAGGCTTCGTGCTCAAGCTGCGAGGAGCTGTTATTCACCTCGAGGTACGGGAAGGTATGAGCGCCGCACTTGTCGCCGAGCAGCAAGGAGTCGCACTGCGAATAGTTCCTGGCGCCGGTCGCCCCCTTCATGATCTTGACCAGTCCCCGGTAGCTGTTCTGACCGTGACCGGCGGAGATCCCCTTCGAGATGATGGTGCTCCTGGTATGCTTGCCGAGATGGATCATTTTGGTGCCGGTGTCTGCCTGCTGGTAGTGGTTGGTCAGCGCGACCGAATAGAACTCTCCAATCGAATCATCGCCCTGCAAGATGCAACTCGGGTACTTCCAGGTGATCGCTGAGCCGGTCTCCACCTGCGTCCAGGAGATCTTGGCGCGTTTACCCAGGCACTTGCCCCGCTTGGTGACAAAGTTGTAGATGCCGCCCTTCCCCTCCTTGTCGCCGGGATACCAGTTCTGGACCGTCGAGTACTTGATCTGGGCGTCGTCGTGGGCAATCAGCTCCACGACCGCGGCGTGCAACTGGTTCTCGTCCCGCATCGGGGCGGTGCAGCCTTCCAGGTAGCTCACATAGGCCCCTTCATCGGCAATAATCAGGGTCCGCTCAAACTGGCCGGTATCGGCAGCATTAATGCGGAAGTAGGTCGAGAGCTCCATCGGACAGCGCACGCCTTTGGGAATATAGCAGAACGACCCGTCGCTGAAGACAGCAGAGTTCAGCGAGGCAAAAAAGTTATCGGTGTAAGGCACTACCGACCCGAGGTACTTCTTGATCAGGTCCGGGTGATTCCGCACCGCCTCAGAGAAAGCACAGAAGATGATGCCCAGCTCCGCCAACTTCTCCTTGAACGTCGTGGCTACTGAGACGCTGTCAAAGACGGCATCAACCGCGACGCCGGCAAGGTGTTTCTGCTCCGTCAGGGGAATGCCGAGCTTCTCGAATGTCTCCAGCAGCTTCGGATCGACCTCATCGAGGCTCTTGGGCCCTTCCGTCTGCCGCTTGGGCGCCGCATAATACCGGATAGCCTGATAATCGATAGGCGGATATGTGACGTTGGCCCACTTCGGCTCTGCCTCTGACTTTTCCAGCTTCGCCCAATGTCGATAGGCCTTCAGGCGCCACTGAAGCATCCAGTCCGGCTCATCTTTCTTGGCGGAGATAAGACAAATAATCTCCTCATTCAGTCCGTGAGGAACCCCCTCCTCCTCGATCTCCGTCACAAACCCGTACTTGTACTCCTGGCTAGCCAGGGCTTCAATCGCCTTTGAACTACTGCTCATAACCTCACCCGCTTCTCTTCTTTATAAACCTTATACGACGGAAGGCCTCCTCGCCGGTCAGGCACTTTGAACCGGTTGCCCATCCCGCCCGTAACGTTTAATACTAACGCCGTCGGCCTCTTTTTTCCAGACCTTTTCCGAGTCGTCCCCTACCGCATCACTACTACGGGCGCCGTCCGGAGCGTACCGGCAGCCGCATTGGCGATACTGATCCTGGCGGCCAGGGCACCAGCCACCTCGTGAAAGGCCTTCGCGACAGGCGAGTCGGCCGGTTCCATGGCCACGGGCCTCCCCTCGTCGCTGGTACGGCGGATATAGGGGTCAAGCGGAATTTCGCCCAGGAATGGGATCTCGGCCTTCTCGCTTGCCGCCTTGGCCCCGCCATGCCCGAAGATCTCGTCACGATGGCCGCACTGCGAGCAGGCATAGTAGCTCATATTCTCAACGATCCCCAAGATCGGCGTCTTCAGCTTGTTGAACATCAGGATGGCCTTGGAGGCGACCTCCAGCGCCACATCCTGGGGCGTGGAGACGATGACGGCGCCGGTCAGCGGAATCGTTTGGCACAGGCTCAGTTGGATATCGCCCGTTCCCGGCGGCAGATCGATCACCAGGTAGTCCAGCTCACCCCATTCAACATGGCCGAGGAATTCCTGGACCATCTTGTGCAGCATCGGGCCCCGCCAGACCACCGCCTCGTTCTTCGGCAGAAAGAACGCCATCGACATGATCTTCACGCCGTGCATCAGGGGTGGAATCATCTTCCCGCCCTCTGTCTGCTGCGGCGCGCCCCCTCCGCCCATCAGTTTGGGAATGCACGGCCCGTAGACGTCCGCATCCATCAACCCGACCCTGGCACCCGCCCGCATCAGGGCGACGGCCAGATTCGCCGCCACTGTCGACTTGCCAACCCCCCCTTTGCCGCTGGCGACAGCCACCGTGTTACGCACTTCGGGCAGGTATGACGATTGGGGCTCGCGCGAGGTCGTCACACGGGAGGTCATGGTGACCTCTACCTGCTCTACACCCGGGAGGGCGGCGACGACCTGTCTGGCGCCCTCTTCCATCTGCTTTCTGACCGGACAGGCGGGGGTCGTCAACTCGATGGCGAATCTCACCGTGCCGCCATCGATCTGTACGTCTCGCACGAAACCAAGCGAGACGATGTCGCGACGGAGATCTGGATCCTGGATCGTGGCAAGTGCCTCGAGTACGGCTCGTTCTGTCACCATAGTATTGCTCTTTGCCCCCTTCGCCGTCGCGTTCACCGGCCGGCCTGTCGGCAGACAGGTCAGGCGGCTATATCGGCTTGCGCATCGCGCTGTATCTGATCAAGCCAGCGTTCCGTATGATCCCAATCCGACACCCCCGCGCTTGGGAGCCGATCGATATCGACGGCCGACACGAACTCTCGGACTGTGAAGCCGCAGCGCGAACAGCGCTTATAGTAGAACTTGTTGTCGCCTTCCACCTGCATGGCCCCGATCCGACTCATACGGGCCTGACAACACCGGCTCGGACCAGGAGGAGAGATGATCTTATGGGGATAGCTGTTCCTGGCCTTCTTCTCTGCGGAGTATTCGATAATGCTGGCTATCTGACCGTGACCCTCCTGGGCCGATTCTTCTTCGGTTCCACCTCGCAGATCGGCAATGGCCTTACTCCGCCTCCAATGACTGTACATATTGGAATGACGAGATATACTGTTCATTGTGTCGCTCCAGCTTTGTAGGGCCCCTCCGAAAGTGGGAGCCCATCGACCATCCCCATCACGACGTTGACGTTGACTCGGATACACACCTGGTCCATTCGGTCTGCGCTAACCCGGCCAAGACCTCCTCCATGGTACCGGCGGAAGTGGAGGGAAGCGTGACGTACGATACGCCCTTATGGGAGACGACCCGCGCGTCAATCTGAGGCCTCGTGGACACCGCCACAATCGGCAGCTTGGGGGCCAACTCTTTGATGGCTGCGAGCATCAAGAGACAGTCAAGTCCCGATGTCTCCAGATCCAAAATCAGGAGATCGGCATCCACCACCTCGGCCGCCGCCAGCGCTTGTAGCCCGCACTCACAGATTGTGAGCCTGAACCCTGCGCCGTCGAACACCCGCGAGGCGGCATTCACCAGTTCTGAGCGATTGGAACACACGATTACATGAATAGTCATCAATCTACCTTTGCCTAGTCTTTAGTCAGAGAAAAGGCAAATCTCGTGCCATCTGTCACTGGCGGCGAACTTGGACGTGTTCTCCATAACTAAATATAAACACGAGATCAAACGGTGTCGAGCGAAGGGCTACTCAGCGAGAAGCTGAACTGAGGGGTAGGCATTTTTCCCAGGGGGTCGGAGTTTCTCCTGTAATTTCTCGTAGGGGCGGCTGTGGTCCCGCAAGCCTTTAATGGTTTTTATAGCGGGCGTGGACTATTTCGGCAGCAGGTACGAATGGTTCTGTTGCAGCCATTCCTCGACGCGTATCCGTAATGTCCGTGCCAACGCCAACATTTCTTGCGCTTCGGTTTCAGAGACCAATCCAGCCCGCTCGTAATCGCCAATATTGCGTTTTTTGCGGAAGGCATCGAGTTCGGCGATTAGCGTGGCATCCGCGCCGATGGTGTGCGCCAGGCTCTGGATAACCCGGTAGTGATGCGCGTCTCTCGAGGCTCGAAAGCCCGAGACAGCTAATGCCGTCGTGGCGCACTGCAACGCCGCATTGTATGCAATTGCCAATCCTCGCTCAAATCCTTCACCGCGCCATCGCGCAAATCCCGGTCGGCCACGCCGAGCAGGTCGGCGATCTCCTGCGGGCTGGTCCGGTGTTCGACGAGCCACCCGTTACGCGCCCAATCGGTCAAGCTCACGCTCGCCTCCGATCAGAAATAACTTCGGCACAGACACCGTGGCGGTCAGGAAATGATGGCCGGCATCCAACTTCTCACGGAACTCCCGCACCGTATATGCGGTCGGGTTCACCTCACGTCCGAGCTGTTCCTGCACGTTGCGTAGGGCGGTGGTGATCTCGCCGAATGTCACCGCGCCCACCACTACCACATCCACGTCGCTCCCGGCCCTCTCCGCGCCGCGCGCCACCGATCCGTGGACAAACGCCACCCTGATCCGGTCAGCCAGTCCGGCCAACGCCTCCCGCAAGATATCCGCCATCCCCGCTGTCTTGACCGTCAACCCCTTCAACTCGGCAAAGACCGGCGATGCCGTATTAGCTTAGTAATACACCTGGTTCCCGCGTCGCGTCCGCACCAGCAGTCCGGCTTCTACCCAGCGCGCCAGCTCGCGCTGTGCCGCGCCCTGTCCGATTCCGGCCAAGGGTACAGTTTTCAAGTCTCTTGTGTATGCGCGCCGGTGTCCTCCGCCAGCTTCACCTGAATCTTCCCCGCCACCCGCACGATCAATTTCCGGTCTGCGTCTACCGGCGCGCCAGGCCCGATTGACCTCGTCGTTCGCCGGGGTCATTCATAGTGGGTCCAGAGACGGATGACCTTGACGGTCTTGAGGTCATCCAGTACCTGGTACACGAGCCGGTGTTGGATGGTGATCCTGCGAGATACGGTACCGGCAAGGTCTCCGACCAGCCGCTCGTACGGAGGGGGGCTCTGATAGGGATTCCGTGTCAGGATTTTGAGCAGGCGCTCCGCCTGCGGTTTGAGTCCGGAATGCGCTAATTTCTTGGCATCACGCCTAGCCTGACTAGTGTAGACGAGCTTCCATCTCACCAGTCAAGCGCCTCGTGACACTTCTCGACAGGCGTTTTCACGCCCCTACGAATCGAGGCGCGCATTCCCGGGATGGAATTTAGGTACAGCGTCTCCTGGATGGCGCGCCAGTCGGCCTCCGACACGAGCACTGCCGAATGGCGCTTGCCGGCGATCTGGATCGGTTCGTGGGAATCGGCGACATCGTCCAGAAGTGCGTACAGTCTTTTCCGAGCCTCAGTGGCTGTCATGCTGGTCATATACGTCCCTCCGATTGCTGTTGATATCGTACGCTATACCGTACGATATATATATCCGGTAGTCAAGCATTACTCGGCGAACACATAGATTCACAGGACTGCACGGCTTTTTGCGCAGGTCTGTGGCATAATAGGTTGGGCGTACGGTTCATTGTGCTGGCTCAATCAGTACTGGATTGAGGCCGATGAAATATCTTTACGGACGACACGCGGCAGGACATCTGACGGAACGGCAGACTCGAAGTCAACCCTCCCTTGCTCGATACGTTTATAACTAACGCCGCGCGATTCAGTGACGAATCCGCAAACTGAGTAGCCCGATACTTCAGGATAGATGCGCGTAAATGAGCACAGCCACTCAATATCGGGTACGCACTTTCGGTTGTCGTTAATCTTGAACTCGACCATAACGGCTGGGTCGTTCTTTGGCGATTTGTCCATCCAGACTGTTTGATTGGGTTTTTTCCAAATTACGAAATCTTTTCAGACTAACGCCTTCGCCCCTTCTCGCTGTAGCTGCTTCACTGCGGACCTTGCCCATGCACTAACGCTACCGCAGGAAGTAACACTTGTTAATAGTACACTACTGCTACCGAGGCGACCCGGCCATTGAACCCGCACAGTAGGGCGACCGAACTCGCTCGCCGCAAAGAAGCGTAGCGACTGAGCAGCCACGCCCAACGCATGGTTCGGCTTGCTTAGGAAGCCCACTTCATGTGCAGTTTGCGGTGATGGACCGCACAATCGCGAAGGTAGAGATTAATCAGGCTCTGATACGGAATCCCCGTTTCCTCCGCAATCGACCTGAAATAGGCGACGGTGTCACGGTCCAGCCGCATCGTGACCGGTTGCTTCAAGTATTTGATGTATGGGTTCTTGCGCCCTTTCATTGTAGAGAAATCGTAATGGTCCCTCATCTTCGTCGCCTCCAATATTCCTGTTCCTCATCTCGGTCTGCCTTCCGTGCCGAGAACAGTCGAATGACGGCTTCACTTTCTCGAATACAGTGACAGACGACGAGCGTCCGCAATTTGAAACTTATCCCAAGCAGGATGAAGCGGTCTTCATCCGCCAAATGGTCGGGGTCGAAGAATTGAATGGCCTTCTCATCGTAAAAAACCGTGCGCGCTTCATCGAAGGAAATGCCATGCTTTCTGATATTGATCTGTTCCTTCGCGTCGTCCCACTCAAACCGCAGCTCATCCATATGTACAGTGTACGTATTGCGAAGCGCGCGTCAAGATGATTCTTGAAGCCGAACTACAAGCCTGAAACGCTTTGGCTCGCACATTTAGCCTTGAAGAATGCGACAAAACGTAAGATGCTTAGGGAGCGGGTTGTTGGCGGTTTGGTGGCAACACGTATGAACAGGGCAGAGGAGGGCGCCGTGGCAAATGAAGGGCCGATCGTTGGACGCACGAAACATGGGGAGCTGACCCTTGACCAGATTGCCGAACTGCAACCCGGGCTGGGTCAGTTGATGCCACTGATGAGTGAACGCTACTGGATCTGCTATTACGCCGCCAAGGGTGGCAATTGGGCGCTGGCCGCGTACCAGCTCAATGGTCTGCGAAGTCTGTTCAAGAAAGCCAATACGACGCGGCCGAAGTACAAGACGATGCTCGACAGTTATGTTAAGGCGATCTTCGACCCGCTTGCGCTACAGATCGAGGCCAAGAACTTCGTCGAGTTCGAACGGTGCTACCGGCAGGGCATCGAGTTGGCCAACAAGATGCACGGCTCTACCAACCATCCCGAGATTCTCTGGAAGCTCCCGTCTGCTCCTCCGCAGCACCTGGAGTTAGGCCCGTGCGTGTAGTGCAGTGTTCCATGTATTCCTTAACAAATTCGATAGACAAGGGTACTGAAATCCCCCCCAACCCCCCTTTTGTAAAGGGGGGAAACGGACGCAGAAAGAACGGAGCCTCATGAAGAGGTTGGTTGCAATAGCCATAGTCCTGCTTGTCGCCACAACCCTTGAGTCGGTGGCCCAAGAGGCGCCGCTGGATGGACTGACGCTTCGTCAGGGCGACGTGAGGATCGTCAAGATCGGCGATGACATGAACGCTTCAGACGTTTATGGCGTCATCGATACCAGCAACGCTCCCTCCGCCGTCCCGATGTTCAATAAGGCTGGCGCGCTCTACGGCATTGTGGCGGCGGATCTGTATCAGCAGCCCGGCGCCTACCACATGACCGTGTATGAGACGGCAACCAAACGCGTGTTGTCTATGAAAGCGCTCATTGTGGAAAAAGGAGCGTTTCAAAAGAGCGTCAGCTCACACTGGAATACACAAGCATTTGGCCAGGCCGATCTTGAACGGATCGCCCGTGAGAAAAAGGCAATCACTGAGGCGATTCAGGTCTCTTTACCCTTACCCCGTTGGCAGGATGGGACGACCGATCCGATTGAAAAAACGGATCATACCGGATTGATGACGACTCCCTTTGGCCAAATTCGGATGAATCCGACCCAGGACTGGTACCGGTTTCACCGGGGAACCGATTTTCAGGCCCCCGAGGGGTTTGCGATACGGGCAATCGCCGCGGGAAAGGTCGCGCATCTGGGTCATGATTACCTGCTGGAAGGCAATATCACGGTGATTGATCATGGCCTTGGGATCTTTTCCTCGTACCTGCATCAGTCCGCGTTTCTCGTGAAGGTTGGGGATGACGTCAAGAAGGGAGACGTGATCGGACGGGTCGGGAGCACCGGCAACAGCACTGCACCTCACTTGCATCTCGCCCTGAGAATCGGCGCCGCGCTGGTCGATCCAACACAATTTATTGAAGCGATGCGTCGCCCCTGATCACGTAATCTGCTCGCCGCCACTCTACTTTAATACTTTAATACAGTGATACGAATAGAAAAAATGACGTCTACTGAATGCCTCCTGTGTAAAAGTTTCTGCATGACGAGTCGGCCAGGAACTGAACCTTTCGGATAGCGTGGTGTTCTCGGCCACTTACCAAGGTGGCACCGCGCTTGCACTCTTACACATATGGTGAAACCATCCGCGCGGGTAGGCGGTTTCGTGCTTGTTAACCATTACTGAAGGAGTGAAGCGATGCGAACGTTCTATGGGAGCCTCCTGGCAGCCGCCCTCTGCGTTGCGATATCGGTCTTTATGTTCGCCGGTGTCAGCCAAGCGAAAGGCGGCAGCCCAGTCTCAAAGGTGAAGGTCCACGTCAGGGCGGACCTTGAACCGTTCGACACATCTCCCGCGCCGGATGCCGAGGGCCAAGCGAGACACCACAAGGAGATCCGGAAGGGAATCATAAAGAAAGACGAATTCAAAGGGATGGTGAAGATTCCGGTTCCTTCACCCGACTTGGGGATTACGAAAGAGAATGTAGAACACGCCGACGTCCGTCTGATCCTGAGTCGCAACAATACCGACTATGCAGAGTGCCGCCTTAAGTTCCACGAGATCGAGGCAGAGGATGATGATGATGACGGCGGGGTCCAGGCGCATTTCAGCATTCATGTGCGGACAAAGCACGGGGTTCCACGAGCGAAGAAGGGTACGTGTGACATCAACCTGGCCACTATCGCCATCGACCTGGGTGTTCCGGACGCACAGGCCGGTGATCTGGCTACGGCCACCCTTGTCACAGACCCCAACAATCGAGGCGCGGATATAGACTTCCTGGAAGGTGACTTCGAGACGCCCTGAACTCCGATTCCCTGAAGTTCCTCCTGTAAGGTCTAACCACACAAGAGGGCCGGGTCATCACTCGGTCCTCTTGTGCTGTTTCCCAGCCCCAATCTCTCTTTACAATCTTTGAGTTATTGTGTTATTTTCGCTCTATAGTAAGGAGGTGAATCTATGTCGGGCCATTCTAAATGGGCGGGTATTAAACATAAGAAAGCGAAGGTGGACGCGCAGCGCGGTCGCACCTTTACTAAGATCATCCGCGAGATTACCGTAGCCGCCAGGGTGGGCGGCGGCGACCCGGACGGCAATCCTCGCCTTCGATTGGCGATCGATAAGGCCAAGGCCGTCAATATGCCCCAGGATAACATCCAGCGAGCCATCCAGAAGGGGACGGGTGAACTCCCCGGCACCTCCTACGAGGAGTACATCTATGAGGGCTATGGGCCGGGGGGCGTCGCGGTCTTGCTGGAAATCGTGACCGATAATAAGAATCGAACCGCTCCGGAGATCCGTAAGGCGTTTGCCAAGTACGGGGGCAACCTGGGGGAATCGGGATGCGTCGCCTGGATGTTTGAAAAGAAGGGGCTGATTCAGGTAGAAGCGGCCGCGGCGGATGAAGATCGGCTGCTGGGTATTGTGTTGGAGGCAGGCGCCGAGGATGTTCGGCGGTCGGATGACATCTTTGAGGTCATCACGGCGCCAAAAGACCTGGAGCGGGTCAAGGAGTCGCTGACGAAGGAAAAGATCCAGATCGCCGAAGGAGAGGTCACCATGCTTCCCCAGAACACCGTCAAGCTGGAAGGGAAGCAGGCGCAGCAGATGCTTCAGTTGATGGAAACGCTGGAAGAGCATGACGACGTCCAGAATGCGTACGCGAACTTCGACATCCCGGAAGAGATCATGGCAGCGGTGACCAGCTAGGCGTGTGGTGAGCGCTGTCGAACCATTGGATCGTCCGATGATCTCGATGGAACCGTCGTGCTGGTCTTAGGAATCGATCCAGGGGCCGGCGCAACCGGCTATGGGATGGTGGCTCGCAGCGATGGTGTGTTGCGGGCCGTAGAATACGGCAGCATTATCACGACGCCCCGCGATCCCTTTCCTACCCGCCTGCAACAGATCTATAGCCGCTTGGCCGAGCTGATCCGGCGTTATCAGCCCGAGTGGGCGGCCGCTGAAAGCCTGATCTTCGCGAAAAATGCGCAAAGCGCATTTAAGCTGGGCCAGGCGAGAGGGGTCGCCATTCTGGCGGCCTCGCTCGGCGGACTGACCATCGCGGAGTACACCCCGCTGCAGGTCAAAAGCGCTGTGACGGGATATGGCGCTGCGGACAAACGCCAAGTCCAGCAGATGGTCCAGTCGCTCCTTGGTCTGGAAGAGCCGATCCGTTCGACCGACGCGGCCGATGCGCTGGCTGTCGCCATTTGCCACCATCACTCGGCCAGGCTTCTGCACCTGACAAGGGGCGGCAGACGATGATCGCCCAACTTCGCGGACTGTTGGCATCCAAGGATCCCGGGCAGATTGTGGTAGACGTCAACGGGGTCGGCTATCAGGTCTTCGTTCCCCTCTCAACGTTCTATCAGCTTCCGGAGGTCCACCAGGAGGTACGCCTCCGTGTCTACACACATGTCCGCGAAGATGCCATCCAGCTTTACGGGTTTCACTCGGCCGAGGAGCGGATGACGTTTGAACTGCTGACGGGGGTCTCAGGGATCGGACCTCGCCTCGCCGCGAATATCCTGTCAGGCATCTCGGTGGAGGAGTTCATCCCGGCTGTCCTGGAGGGTGATATCGCACGGCTCAAGGCGATTCCAGGGGTGGGTCGAAAAACGGCTGAGCGGATCATTGTAGAGTTAAAGGATAAGGTCATGGGGGTTCCCTGCGCGCGTCGGGTCGTGGTGAGCCGCCAGCCGCGTCCGGAACGAGATCGAGTTATCGAAGATGTCGTCTCCGCGCTGCTCAACTTAGGCTGTAACCGCAAAGAGGCCTCGGCGGCGGCGGAAGCGGCGCATCACGCCGTCGGCGATGGAGCAGACTTTGAGACGTTCGTCAAGCAGGCGCTGAAGTATCTCTCCGAGGGAACGGGGAAGCGGTCATGACACCGGCGAAGCAGAAGCAGGAGAGCGGCCGCGAGCGGGTAGCCAATCGGCAGCTTCAGGACGAGGATCAGGAGCTCGAGCAAAGCCTGCGCCCAAAGGTCTGGGACGACTATATCGGCCAGGAGAAGGTCAAGGCCAACCTCCGGGTCTTCGTCCAGGGCGCGAAAGCGCGACGAGAGCCCCTGGATCATCTGCTCTTCTACGGCCCTCCCGGGCTCGGAAAGACCTCGCTCGCCTTTATGATCGCCTCAGAGATGGGGGTCAGCATCCGGGTGACCTCCGGACCCGTGATCGAACGACAGAAAGATCTGGCGGCGATCCTCTCCAATCTGAGGGAACAGGATATCCTGTTCATCGACGAGATCCACCGGCTGAACCCTCTGGTTGAGGAGACCCTCTACCCGGCGATGGAAGATTACCGGCTGGACCTGATTATCGGCCAGGGCCCAAGCGCGCAGAGCTACCGGCTGAAGCTGCCGCGTTTTACCTTGATCGGGGCCACCACGCGCGCCGGGCTGCTCGCCTCGCCGTTGCTGAACCGGTTCGGCGTGGTCCAGCGGCTGGACTTTTACGATGAGACCGACCTCTTCCGGATCATTCTGCGGTCGACGAAGATTTTGGGGGTCTCGATCGTTGAGGACGGTGCGTGGGAGATCGCAAGACGCTCGCGCGGAACGCCCCGCGTTGCCAATCGCCTGCTGCGGCGCGTCAGGGATTTTGCCCAGGTGCTCGGTGATGGCGTCATCACGTGTGAAGTGGCGCAAACTGCGCTGGAACGGCTCGAAGTCGATACGAACGGGTTTGACGAAATGGATCGGCGGATCCTGCACACCATCATCAACAAGTTTGGCGGCGGGCCAGTGGGAATCGACACGCTTGCCGTCGCGGTGGGAGAGGAAAAAGATACGATCGAGGACGTCTACGAGCCGTTTTTGATTCAGCAAGGGTTTCTGGCCAGGACTCCTAGGGGCCGTACCGTGACCCGTCTGGCCTTTGATCACTTCAAGATTCCACGCCCGCCCGAGTTGCAGGGCGAGTTATGGCACGGATAGCGGGGGTGCTGGACGTCGCCGGAGGTGGAGGATCAGTGCAGGGGTTCGATTCACTCGCCAGGATGTTGATCCTGTTCGGCCTTGTGGTGGCCGCCATAGGGGGACTCCTCCTGTTTATCGGAAAGGTCCCCTTCATTGGGAGGCTGCCGGGGGACATTTATATCCAACGGAAGAACTTCTCATTCTATTTTCCCCTCACGACCTCAATACTCTTGAGCATCCTCCTGACGATACTCTTTTCACTATTCCGCCGCCGGTGAGCGGCGACGATACCGCTAGGAGCTGACTCCTCCCGTGTCTATTCCGCTTCGAACGGCCGATTTTGACTACACCCTGCTTCCCGATCTGATTGCCCAGGCGCCCGTCCCCGAACGTGATCGATCGCGGCTTCTGGTCCTGGATCGGCGTACAGGCGCGCTGCGCCATCGGATCTTTCGGGATCTTCCGAATTACCTCGTTCCAGGGGATCTGTTGGTCGTGAACGAGGCGAAGGTACTCCCCGCCAGGCTCGTGGGTCAATCTGAGCGGCAGCATCGTGTCGAGGTATTGCTTCTGGGTGAGGTGGAAGCCGATTCCAGCGCACGCCATGCCGACGCAAGCCATTGGGAGGCCTTACTTAAGCCATCCAGACAGGTTCGGGCCGGCGACCGCCTGAGCTTGGCCGAGGGCACAATTATAGCTGAGGTGATCGAAAAACGCGGTGAGGGGCGTCACCTGCTCAAACTTGTCCACGACGGAAGACTCATCGACCTGTTATGGCGCTTCGGTCAGATGCCGGTGCCGCCGTACATCAAAAGGCAGGGTTTAGGGTCTAGGGTTCAGGGTAAAAAAGAGAAGAACCCTGAAACTCACCCAA
>CABIKM010000065.1 GCA_902196205.1 Candidatus Methylomirabilis lanthanidiphila
GTTCTTTCGTCCGCTCGAACTTCGCCTTGGCCATGAGAGCCGCTCCTTTAGAAACGAAACTGAGTCCGACTACCGTCCGCCGTGCCGCCCGCCCATACGGGCCACGATCTCCTCCGCAATACTAGCGGGGACGGGCTCGTACCGCGAAAATTGCATCGTATGGGAGGCCCGACCCTGGGTTGCAGAACGCAGGTCAGTGGCATACCCGAACATCTCGGATAGCGGCACATCCGCTTGAACCACCTGGACGGCCGGCCTGGACTCGATCCCGGTCACCCGACCGCGACGCGAGTTCAGATTGCCAATGACCTCTCCAAGAAAATCCTCGGGCGTTGAGACATCGACCCGCATGATCGGTTCCAGCAGTACCGGCTTCGCGCGGTTGGTCGCCGCCTTGAACGCCATTGATCCAGCGATCTTGAACGACATCTCAGAAGAGTCCACCTCGTGATACGATCCGTCAAAGAGAGTAACCTTCACGTCGATAACAGGGTAGCCGGCCACCACCCCGGTCTGCAATGCCTCCTTAATTCCCTTCTCAACCGCGGGAATATACTCTTTTGGCACGACGCCGCCCACAATCTTGTTAACAAACTCGAATCCTGATCGATCGGCGGCGGGTTCCACTTTGATCCAGACGTGTCCATACTGTCCGCGTCCGCCGGTCTGTCGCACGTACCGGCCCTCAGCGTCGGCCGAAATCGTCACGGTTTCACGATAGGCAACCTCTGGCTTGCCGACATTCGCCTCTACGCGAAACTCCCGCATGAGCCTGTCAACGATGATCTCGAGGTGCAATTCTCCCATCCCGGAAATAATCGTCTGACCGGTCTCCTCGTCCGTGCTGGCACGAAAGGTCGGATCCTCATTCGCCAACGCCGCGAGTCCGGCCGCCAGTCGATCCTGCCCTTCTTTCGTCTTCGGCTCAATGGCGACAGAGATCACCGGCTCAGGAAACTCGATCGATTCCAGGATAATCTGATTGACCTCGTCACACAGCGTGTCTCCGGTCTTGGCACCTTTGAGTCCCACAGCGGCCGCAATATCGCCGGCAGAGACCTCCTTGATCTCCTCACGTTTGTTGGCGTGCATTTGCAGTAGTCGCCCGATCCGCTCGCGGGTGCTTCGTGTAGAGTTATATACCTGGCTGCCCGAACTCAGGCTGCCCGAATAGACCCTGAAAAAGGCCAGTTGTCCCACATAAGGATCCGTCATGATTTTAAATACCAACGCAGCAAACGGTTCCTTGGCCTTCGCGATTCGCACCGCGGATTTCCCGGTAGCCGTGTCGACACCCTCGATGGGCGGCAGATCAACCGGGGAAGGAAGGTAGTCCACCACCGCATCCAATAACAACTGGACTCCCTTATTCTTAAACGACGCTCCAGCCAACACCGGGACCAACTGCAGCTTCAGCACAGCGGTACGAATGGCGGCCTTGATCTCGTCAGGCCCAACCGCCAGGCCATCCACGTATCGGATCAGGAATCCATCGTCCACTTCGGCGATAGTCTCCAACAGGCGCTCTCGAGCCTCCTGAGCCAGTGGGCGCAACTCCTCCGGGATCTCATCCTCCAGATAGCTGGCACCCAGTGTCTCGTCATTCCAGATCACCGCCTTCATCCGAACCAGATCGATTACACCCTCAAACTGATCCTCTTTGCCGATAGGAAGCTGCACGACCAACGGAAGAGCCCCAAGACGCTCAACAATCATCCGAACGCACTGGTCGAAGTTCGCCCCTATACGATCCATCTTATTGATAAAAGCGATGCGAGGGACACCGTATTTATTCGCCTGACGCCACACCGTCTCCGACTGCGGTTCCACTCCAGCCACGGCGTCGAAGACCGCTACCGCCCCATCCAACACCCGAAGGGACCGTTCAACCTCAACCGTGAAATCGACATGTCCAGGCGTATCAATAATGTTGATTCGGTGATTCCGCCAGAAGCAGGTCGTGGTGGCGGAGGTGATGGTAATCCCTCGCTCACGCTCCTGTTCCATCCAGTCCATTTCGGTAGATCCTTCGTGGACCTCCCCGATCTTATAGGTCTTACCGGTATAGTACAGGATGCGCTCGGTAGTGGTCGTCTTCCCGGCGTCGATGTGGGCCATGATCCCGATGTTTCGGACGGTCTCTATAGAATATGTCTCAGCCATCTCAGTATTCCGGGTTTTGGGTTTCGGGTTTTGGGTTTCGGGTTTCGAGCGACGCAGCTAACTCGGAACTCCAAACGCGAAACTCGAAACTGGTGATTACCAGCGATAGTGAGCAAACGCCTTGTTCGCCTCAGCCATCTTGTGCGTATCTTCCTTTTTCTTGACCGAACTTCCCCGGTTCGCCGCGGCCTCTATCAACTCAGCGGCCAACCGCTCTGCCATAGACTTCTCCGTACGCTTTCTTGAGAAGCCGATGATCCAGCGGAACGCGAGCGAGGTTCTTCGTTCCGCTCGAACCTCGACCGGTACCTGATAGGTTGCGCCGCCGACGCGACGCGATTTGACCTCAAGGACCGGCTTCACGTTATCGATTGCCTGCTTGAACAGGCGCAACGGATCGGTCTTGGCTCGATCTTCCACAATCTTCATCGACCGGTAGATGATCGACTCGGCAATACTTTTCTTGCCCGTCACCATCATCGTATTGATGAACTTGGCAACCATCCGGTTGTTATAGACAGCATCAGCAGCGATCTCGCGTTTGTCAGTTACTTTTCGTCTCGGCATGAAGTGTTCCTCAAAATCGTGAATCCTATACGTCGTCAGAAAATTAAAATCGGCGCTTCAGGCATGGTCCATGAAGAACCGATTGTCTCTTCCGCTCGAAGGTCGTTATCCGGTCTTTGGTCTCTTTGCTCCGTAAAGGGACCGAGCCTGTTTGCGATCCTGAACCCCCGCCGTGTCAAGCGCGCCACGAATAACGTGATAGCGAACACCCGGGAGATCCTTGACTCGCCCGCCCCTGATCAGGACGATGGAATGCTCCTGCAGATTATGGCCGACCCCCGGAATATACGTGGTCACCTCAATCCCGTTACTGAGACGTACCCTAGTCACCTTTCGAAGGGCCGAGTTCGGCTTCTTTGGTGTGGTTGTATAGACGCGAATACAGACGCCGCGTCGCTGAGGACACCGCTGTAGCGCGGGCGCCTTAGCCTTTTTGACGGCCGCGGCTCGACCCTTACGAACCAACTGGTGAATCGTAGGCACTGACTCCTCCCTCTCTTAGGCAAAGAAGTTTAGTATACAGGCTAGATTGTGCTTGTCAAGCCTTTTAATGGCTACTTTCCTGAATTAATTGTTGAGCGGTGCGTCCAACTCATCCGTATCCTCGTCGATTGCGACGTTCGTTCCCGTCAGGATCTCCTTCGGCGCCGAGACCTCCGGAGTCGAGATCGCGGTCTCCCGGTACCACCTCATCCCTGTGCCGGCCGGAATCAGCCGACCCATAATGACGTTCTCTTTGAGACCGCGCAATTCATCCCTCGCCCCATTAATAGCGGCTTCCGTCAAAACCTTCGTCGTCTCCTGAAACGAGGCGGCAGAAATGAAGCTGTCAGTGGAGAGTGACGCCTTTGTAATGCCTAAAAGAAGGGGCTTGGCGGTAGCCGCGGTCCCGTCTGCAGCCATAACTCGCTGGTTCTCTTCGAGGAAGACGGCCTTATCAACGTGCTCGCCAACCAGGAAATTCGTGTCGCCAACCGTCTCGACCCGGACGCGCTTAAGCATCTGGCGCACAATGACCTCGATATGCTTGTCGTTGATCTGAACTCCTTGCAGCCGGTAGACCTCTTGGATTTCATTCACGAGATACTTCTGGAGCTCTTGTTCGCCCAACACATCCAGAATGTCATGAGGATTAATCGGGCCATCCATGAAGGGTTCACCGGCCTTGACTTCGTCTCCGTCCAACACATTGATGTGCCTGCGTCGGGCAATCAAATACTCCCTGAGGTCGCCGTGCTCATCCCTGACGGACAGCTTACGCATTCCCTTCACGATCCCGCCCAACTCTACGCGACCGTCGATCTCAGAGATGACCGCCGCATCCTTGGGCCGACGCGCCTCAAATAGCTCAGCCACTCGCGGTAGACCGCCAGTAATGTCTTTCGTTTTCATCGTTTCCCGCGGTATCTTCGATATGCTGTCTCCAGCCGATACCATCTGTCCCTCACTCACCATCAGGTGAGCGCTGACAGGCAACAGACACCGGAAGACGGTGGCGCCCTGCTCATCCTTTATCGAAATCCGAGGCTGTAAGTCCTCCCGTCCGTGCTCTACCACGACGCGTTGGGACAGACCGGTGACCTCATCCACTTCCTCCCGGATAGTGACCCCATCCACGACATCCCGGAAGTGTACGAGTCCGCCGTGCTCAGCCAGGATCGCGCTTGTAAAGGGATCCCATTCCATCAGTACCTGTCCCGCCTTCACGGTCGCGCTATCCTCAATCTTCAGGTGGGCGCCGTAGACCGCCGGATAGCTTTCTTTCTTACGCCCCTTCTCGTCCATGATGCTGATCACGCCGTTGCGGTTCATGACCACGTAATCGCCCTTCGCGGTCTTCACCGTTCGCAGATTCGCAAATCTGACAATTCCCGCCCCCTTGCATTCGAGCGTACTCTGTTCGACCGCACGGCTCGCCGTACCCCCGATGTGAAAGGTCCGCATAGTCAACTGAGTTCCCGGCTCGCCGATAGACTGCGCCGCCAGGACACCGCATGCCTCTCCCAATTCCACCAGCCTGCCGGTAGCAAGATTGCGGCCATAGCACTTGATGCAGATGCCGCGTCGCGCCTCGCAAGTCAGGACGGAGCGGATCTTGACCCTATCGATGCCGGCATTTTCGATCTTGCTGGCCAATACCTCTACGATCTCCAGATTGGCGTCTACCAGCAACTCTCCCGTAAACGGATCAAGGACATCATCCAGGGCGACCCGACCAAGGATTCGGTCACGCAGGGGTTGAATAATCTCGCCCCCTTCGATGAGGGGCGTGACCCAGATCCCATTGGGCGTACCGCAGTCAACCTCGGTGACAATGACATCCTGCGCCACGTCCACTAAGCGGCGCGTCAGATAGCCGGAATCGGCCGTCTTCAACGCGGTATCCGCCAATCCCTTTCGCGCCCCGTGGGTTGAGATGAAATACTGAAGAACGGTCAGGCCCTCCCGGAAGTTTGCAGTGATGGGGGTCTCGATGATCTCTCCGGATGGTTTGGCCATCAGGCCGCGCATCCCCGCCAACTGTCTGATCTGCTGCCGACTGCCTCTCGCGCCGGAGTCGGCCATCATGAACACGGGGTTAAATTCCCCCTTCTCCTCCGCCTCAATCTCGCGGAACATCTCATCCGACACGCGCTCGGTCACGTGTGTCCAGATGTCGATAATCTTGTTGTAGCGCTCGCCTTTGGTGATCAGACCATCCTGGTATTCACGCTCGATCTTGACGATTTCTTTGTTGGCCTCGTCGATCAGTTTGCTTTTTGTGGATGGGATGAGCATATCGTCGATCCCGATCGAGATACCGGCAAGCGTCGCATACCTGAATCCGAGATCTTTTAAATTATCGAGAAGTTTGACCGTTTCCGCATTTCCGAGCAGATAGTAGCACTGCGCGACCAGACGGGTAAGCTCCCGCCTGTTCATTTCCTGGTTGATGAACCGGAGAGCAGCGGGCAGGTGTTCATTAAAGATGCAGCGACCGGGGGTCGTCTCCATCAGCTCGCCGTCGATGCGGACCTTGACGGACGCCATCAGACTCACCGCATCCGCATCATAGGCCGCTTTGACCTCATCCACATCGGAGAATAATCGTCCCTCCCCCTGCTCGCCCGCCCTGCTCCTGGTCAGATAGTAACAGCCCAGGACGATATCCTGACTGGGGGACGCGATAGGCAAACCGTTTGCCGGAGACAGGATATTATGGGGCGCCATCATCAGGACCGACGCCTCGATCTGAGCTTCAGGCGATAAGGGCACATGGACGGCCATCTGGTCGCCGTCGAAGTCGGCATTGAAAGCCGCGCAGACTAGAGGATGGATCTTGATGGCTTCTCCCTCTACCAGTACAGGCTCAAAGGCCTGTACGCCCAACCGATGCAACGTTGGGGCGCGGTTCAGGAGGACCGGGTGCTCCCGGATGACTTCCTCCAAGGCGTCCCACACCTCGGGCTTACTCTTTTCTACCAGTTTCTTCGCACTCTTGATCGTGGTCACAACCCCGTCTTTGAGGAGCTTTCTGAAGATAAAGGGTTTGAACAGCTCAAGCGCCATCTTCTTCGGCAAGCCGCACTGGTGCAGCTTCAGCTCCGGCCCCACGACGATCACCGATCGTCCGGAGTAGTCTACCCGTTTACCGAGCAGGTTCTGACGAAAACGGCCCTGCTTCCCCTTCAGCATTTCCGAAAGCGATTTCAGGGGACGATTGTTCTGTCCCTTCAGCGCGCGGCCGCGACGTCCGTTATCGAACAGCGCATCCACGGCCTCTTGCAACATCCGCTTCTCATTTCGGATGATGATATCGGGCGCCCGAAGTTCAACAAGACGCCGGAGCCGGTTATTCCGATTAATCACCCGCCGATACAGGTCGTTCAGGTCCGACGTGGCAAACCGTCCGCCGTCAAGAGGGACGAGAGGCCGAAGTTCGGGGGGTAGGACCGGAATGGCGTCCAGGATCATCCACTCCGGCTTATTGCCGGAGTCGATAAAGGCCTCCACGATTCGCAACCGCTTGGTAATCTTCTTCCGATTCTGCTGGGAGGTCTCTTCGAGCATCTGCGCATGCAGCGCTTCAGCCAACTCGCGCAGATTCAACCGCTTCAACAGATCTCGGATCGCCCCCGCGCCAATCCCGGCCTTGAAGCCGTCACCATACTCTTCACAGGCCTGGCGGTACTGCTCCTCGGTCAAGAGCTGTTTCATCGAGAAAGAGGTCTTACCAGGGTTTACGACGATATACGCCTCAAAATAGAGGACCTTCTCCAGATCTCTCAGGGAGATATCAAGGAGATAACCGATCCGGCTGGGTACGCCTTTGTAAAACCAGACATGTACAACCGGAGAGATCAGCTCGATATGGCCCAGCCGTTGTCGCCGCGCTTTACTGCGGATCACCTCGACACCGCACTTATCGCAGACGACCCCCTTATGCTTGATCCCCTTGTACTTACCGCAGTTACACTCCCAATCCTTTGTCGGACCGAAGATCTTGGAGCAGAAGAGACCGTCGCGTTCCGGCTTGAACGTTCGGTAGTTGATGGTCTCCGGCTTCTTCACCTCTCCGAAGGACCACGACCGGATCTTTTCCGGCGACGCCAGTCCGATTCGAATGGCCTTGAAGCTGGTAGGATCGACGGTCTTTTCGTCGTAGAATCCAAAAAACTTATCCAACGACTACCTCCACAAGGGCAACCGACAACTCACAGCGCACCGCTGCGGGCTGATCGCTGTCCTTCACGGCTACTCCTTTTTCAGCTCAACATCCAGCGCCAGGCTTTGCAGCTCCTTGACCAGGACGTTAAACGATTCCGGAAGCCCCGGATCGAGCGTACAGTCACCCCTGACAATCGACTCGTACATCTTTGTTCGTCCCACGACATCATCCGACTTGACGGTCAGTATCTCCTGGAGGGTATACGCCGCCCCATACGCTTCCAGCGCCCACACCTCCATCTCACCGAATCGCTGTCCGCCAAACTGAGCCTTGCCGCCCAGGGGTTGTTGGGTAATCAACGAGTAGGGCCCGATAGAACGGGCGTGAATCTTGTCATCCACGAGATGGGCCAGCTTCATGAGGTAGATGTAGCCGACCGTGACCTCCTGGTGAAACGGCTTTCCGGTGCGTCCGTCGCAGAGAACGGTCTTCCCCGAGGCGGGGAGACCGGCTCGCTTGAGCCACGTCTTAATCTCTTGCTCCTTGGCTCCATCAAAGACCGGCGAGGCAACCCGCAGCCCCAACGCCCCTGCCGCCCAGCCCAGGTGGGTCTCCAGGATCTGACCCACATTCATTCGAGAAGGCACGCCCAGCGGATTCAGGACCACCTCAACAGGCGTTCCATCGGGTAGATAGGGCATGTCCTCCTCAGGCAGGACCTTCGCGATGACGCCCTTATTCCCGTGGCGGCCGGCCATCTTATCGCCGACAGAGAGCTTTCGCTTCATGGCGACGTAGACCTTGACCATCTTGAACACCCCGGGGGCTAATTCATCTCCTCGGGTCGCTCTGTTGATTCGCTCCTCCAACAGCGTCTGCAGCACGTGGACCTGGTTGTCCGCCGCGTCGCTGATTCTGCTCGCCTTTCGACCCAGATCGTCGTCCAATCGTCCTGCGAGATCCACCAACTCCTCGTGGGAGAGCTTGTCAAGAATCTCGTCGGTCAATTTCTTACCCTTTGGAGCGACGATCTTACGCGTCAGCCTGCTCCGAATCTCCTTGCCGACATCTTTTCCTTCGAGGAGGGAGCGCAATTTTCTATCTCGATCCGCCGCGATGATGCCGATCTCGTCTTCGAAATCCTTGCGGAGTCGACTGACCTCCTCATCCTCGATGGACTTCGCCCGCTCATCCTTCTCAACACCTTTTCTCGAGAAGACCTTCACGTCGACGACAGTGCCGCAGATCCCTGGTGGGACATAGAGCGAGGCGTCCCGCACATCCTCGGCCTTCTCACCAAAGATGGCCCGCAACAGTCGCTCCTCCGGAGTGAGGACGGTTTCACCTTTAGGGGTTACCTTCCCCACGAGAATATCCCCGGGCTTCACCTCAGCCCCGATCCGAACGATTCCGCTTTCATCGAGATCTTTGAGCGCGTCCTCGCCCACATTTGGGGTATCGCGAGTGATCTCCTCCTTTCCCAACTTGGTCTCACGCGCTTCGATCTCGAACTCCTCAATGTGAATCGAGGTATAGCGATCATCCTTCACCAGCCGCTCGCTGATCAGGATGGCGTCTTCAAAGTTATAGCCGCCCCACGGCATAAACGCGACCATCACGTTCTGTCCAAGTGCCAGTTCACCGTTTTGAGTCGCCGGCCCGTCAGCGATCACCCGACCCTTGACAATCCGCTCGCCCTTGCCCACAATCGGCTTTTGCGTGAGGCAGGTGTTCTGGTTGCTGCGGCGAAACTTCACCAAGGTGTAGATATCCACCCCCGTATCCTCTTCGCCGTCTTCACCCCTGCTGTCCGAGGTGCGGACGATGATCCGATCGGCGGTCACCGATTCAACGATGCCTCCCCGCCTGGCCACCAACACCGTTCCCGAGTCTCTCGCCGCGGGGTGTTCCATCCCGGTCCCAACTATGGGAGCCTCCGGTCGCAGAAGGGGGACCGCCTGACGCTGCATGTTGGCGCCCATGAGGGCGCGATTCGCGTCGTCGTGTTCGAGGAACGGAACCAGTGATGTAGAGACCCCAACAAGTTGCTTCGGGGCGACATCCATGTAGTCGACATTCGCCGGGGGCGTGGTAACAAAGTTGCCGCCCGTTCTCGCCGAAATACGATCTGACGTAAACCGTCCCCGTCCGTCGAGTTCTGCATTAGCCTGCGCGATAGTGTACTTCTCTTCTTCATCGGCCGTCAGATACTCGATCTCGTCGGTCACGAACCCATCACGAACCTTACGATACGGTGTCTCAATGAAGCCGAAATCGTTGACGCGGGCATACGTAGACAGGCTCGCGATAAGACCGACGTTTGGGCCTTCCGGCGTCTCGATCGGACACATCCGACCGTAGTGCGTCGGATGGACGTCTCGAACCTCAAACCCGGCTCGCTCCCTCGACAGTCCTCCTGGACCAAGGGCCGACAGCCGCCGCTTATGGGTCAGTTCAGCCAACGGGTTGGTCTGGTCCATAAACTGAGAAAGCTGGGAGCTGCCGAAAAACTCCTTCAGCGCCGCCGTGACCGGCTTGGCATTGACCAGGTCGTGCGGCATTAGGGTCTCCAATTCCTGCGTACTCATCCGCTCTCGGACCGCCCGCTCCATACGAGCCAATCCGATCCGGAACTGTTCCTCCAGGAGTTCCCCGGCTGATCGGACTCGACGATTGCCCAGATGGTCAATGTCGTCGACGGAGGTCCCGGCCTCCCCATGCTTCAGCCTGAGGAGATATCGAACAGCCTCCACGATATCATCTACCTGACCTATCCGCTCTTCCATACCGGAGGGTCGATATCGACGGCACATGAGGGCATGAACCTCAAGCGGCACGTCGAGCCCAAGCTTGCGATTGATCTTCAGGCGTCCCACTCTGGACAGGTCGTAGCGCTTTGGATTAAAAAAGATGGATTCAAGGAACGCCTTGGTGGCCTCCTCGTTGGGCGGATCACCCGGTCGCATTCTCCGGTACATCTCGGTGAGCGCGTCCTTCTCGGAGCGGGTCGAGTCGCGAATGATGCTTTCCCGAATCTCAAACGTATCCCGGCCGTCCACGCTGGCCAGTACGGCGAAGCTGGTCACGCCGCCGTTCAGAATCTTTTCCAGCGTCTCTTCTGTGATCTCCTGTGCGCATTCAAGGACGACCTCGCCACTCTTTGTGTCTACAATATCAGCAGCGGCAATCCGACCGATGAGATCCTCTCTGTACAGCGACACCTCCGCAATCTTCAGTGCTTGCAGTCGCTTCTGAGCGGCCTTCGTAATTCGCTTCGTCGCCCCAAGAACCAGTTGCTTGGTATGAGGATCGGGAATATCCCGACTTACCCGGAAACTGGTGGCGCCAGTTGACCCCACATGGAGCAGGATCTCCTTCCCTTTCTCTACACGCAACACATCCCGCTCGTAGAAGAGGTTCAGAATCTCCTCATTGCTCCCATAGCCGATTGCTCGCAGCAGGATCGACACCAGAAACCGCCGTCTTCGGTCCACCCGAACATGCAGTACGTCATTGGCATCGAACTCGAATTCCAGCCAGGAGCCTCGGTACGGAATAAGACGAGCGGAGTAGAGGGTCTTACCGCTCGGGTGTGTCTTACCGCTGTCGTGATCGAAGAACACGCCTGGGGAGCGATGGAGCTGGCTGACCACCACCCGCTCCGTACCGTTGATAATGAAGGTACCCTGCGGCGTCATCAGGGGCATCTCGCCCAGGTAGACCTCCTGCTCTTTAATGTCCCTGATACTGCCGGCCTCAGAGCCGACGGGCCTCTCCCATACCATCAGGCGAAGAGTCACCTTAAGCGGAACGGAGTACGTCATTCCCTTTTCCAGCGATTCCTCGGCGCCGTACTTGGGTACCCCGAACTCGTATTTCACGAAGTCCAAAGACGCTGAATTATCGTAATTGAAAATCGGGAAGATGCCGGCGAAGGCCCCCTGAAGCCCGATCTCCTCGCGCGCGTGCGGCGGTACCTTCATTTGCAGGAATTGATCGAAGGATCGCCGCTGGATCTCAATCAGATTGGGAATAGAGATCACCTCTTTGATCTTGCTGAAACTCCAGCGCTCAGCAGCCGCGCTCTTCTTCACGAGGGCCATACGTCCTCAACTCCTTTTTCGCAAGCGTTCAGCCATTAGCAATCAGCAGCAAGCAAGGCAAATAAAACAAGATGTGATGTTCAGGCCCGGATCTTGGGAAGTGAGACTTGGTTTACGTAACCCATTGTTTTGCTGAAAGCTGATAGCTGCATGCCTATTTCTTTCTTTGTTACTTGAGCTCTGCAGTCGCACCGGTTGCCTCAAGCTTCGCTTTGATCTCGTCCGCGTCGGCTTTCGACAGTCCTTCCTTTACCGGTTTCGGAGCGCCCTCGACCAGGTCCTTGGCCTCTTTCAGACCCAGCCCGGTAATGGCTCTTACCTCCTTGATTACCTGGATCTTCTTTTCCCCTGCAGAGACGAGGATCACCGAGAACTCCGTCTTCTCCTCAGCGGCTGGTGCTGCAGCGGCCGACGCCCCACCTTGACCGGCCGCCGCCACAGGCATCATCGCCGCTGCGGAGACCCCAAATTTATCCTCAATCCCCTTCACCAATTTATTGAGGTCCAACACCGTCCACGTCTCAATCGAATCCAACACATCATCAACTGTGACCTTTGACATCGTCACTCCTCTCCTTGACTGCATAGTAACAGATATGCCGACGATACCCGGGCCGTTTCAGGCCAAGGCTGGTCCCTACCCCTTCTGCTGCCTCACCGCTTCGAGGACCATCAGGAGGGAACGAAGGGGTCCATTCAGCACCACCACAAGGCCGCGCAGAGGGGATTGCATCAAACCGGCAAGTTTCGCCGCAAGCACCTCACGTGAGGGGAGATCGGCGAGTGCCATCACGTCTTGCCCGCCCAACACCGTTCCCTCCGCAAAACCGGCTTTGATTTGGAAGGTCGGTTTCGTCTTCGTAAACGTGGCAAGGAGCTTAGCCGGCCCCGTGGGATCGCCTTTTCCATGAAGAATCGCTGTCGGACCCACGAGATACGGCTTGAGATCCTGAAGCTGTGTCCCCGTGGTGGCCAATCTCGCGAGCGTGTTTTTGACAATCTGAAGAGTCATGCCTTGCTGCCGAAGCTGTTTTCTCAGCTCGGTCAACTCGCTCATCGTAAGGCCCTTAGGGTCCGCCAGCATCGCGACCGTCGCCCCCGCCAGTGCGGTCTTAAGTTCATCAATTACCGCTGCTTTTTCTACCCGATTCACTGTCCCCTCCATGCACGGCGAGCCGGCGACTCAGCTCTTTGCTAACCGCACCAGGGTGTCAAGATCTACCCGTACACCCGGCCCCATTGTCGACGATACAGCGACCCCATTGAGATATCGACCCTTGCTGGTAGCCGGCTTGGCCCGAACCAACGCATCCAACAACGTCATCGCATTCTCATAGAGCTGATTCGCTGTAAAGGAGGCCTTGCCGAAAGGCGCATGCACGATCCCCGCCTTTTCCGTGCGATACTCAATCTTTCCACCCTTGAACTCTCTGACCGCCCTTCCAACATCGAAGGTGACGGTGCCGGTCTTCGGATTGGGCATCAATCCCCGAGGACCGAGCACCTTTCCGAGGCGTCCCACCAAACCCATGACGTTCGGGGTGGCAATTGCCCGATCGAACTCAAGCCACCCCTGCTGGATCTTCTCTACCAGGTCTTCACAGCCCACGTAGTCGGCGCCGGCGTCCCGAGCCTCTTTCTCCTGTTCGCCCTTGGCAAAGACCAGCACTCGAACACTCTTGCCTGTTCCATGGGGTAATACGACCGTACCCCTGACCATCTGATCGGCATGCTTCGGATCAACCCCCAGGCGAACCGCCATTTCCATCGTCTCATCAAACTTCGCGCCGGCATTCGACTTCACCACCTCTATCGCCTTGGCCAGATCGCACGAGCCTACCCGTGTCACCGCTTCAGCGGCCGCCCCATAGCGCTTTCCAACGTTCGACATGTTCTCCACCCCGTCCAAGCAGGGTATTGGGTTTTGGGTCCGGGGTTCAGCAGAACGTTGGCTTTCTTTCTGTTTCGACCCTATACCCTATACCCTATACCCTGTTCTTAAGCCACTTCAATCCCCATGGTCTTCGCCGTTCCCTCGATAATCCTGACAGCCGACTCAAGTGACAGCGCATTCAGGTCCGGCATCTTCGTTCGCGCGATCTCTTCTACCTGTTTCCTGGTCACCTTCCCCACCTTTGTGCGGTTCGGTTCTTTGGAGGCCTTCGCAATTCCCACCGCCTGCTTTAACAGAATGGCTGCCGGCGGAGTCTTGGTGACAAACGTGAAAGATCGATCCACATAGATAGTAATGACAACAGGAATTACCAAGCCTTCTTCCGACGCGGTCTGCGCATTGAAGGCCTTACAGAACTCCATAATATTGACGCCATGCTGTCCGAGCGCAGGACCGACCGGCGGCGCCGGATTGGCCTTGCCGGCCGGCACCTGAAGTTTCACAATCGCAGTGACCTTTTTAGCCATGATAACCTCGAATGCAGTAGCTGTTAGCTATGAGTCGTCAGTCGTGTGTTCAGACCTTTTCAACCTGTAAGAACTCCAGATCCACCGGGGTCGGTCGCCCGAAGATACTGACCATCACCTTCAATCGTCCCTTTTCGGGCTTGACCTCGTCAACGAGACCGGTAAAGTTGGCGAACGGACCGTCGATCACTCGAACACTCTCGCCGCGAAGGAACATGACCCTGTGCTTTGGCCGTTCGGCTCCCTCCTCCACCTGCTGCAGGATCGTTTGCACCTGCTCCTCGGGAACCGGCGTCGGTTGCGTAGCTGGACCAACAAAACCGGTTACTTTCGGGGTATTCTTCACGAGATACCAAAGCTGCTCAGACATCTCTGCCTTGATCAGGACGTACCCAGGAAAGAATTTTCTCGAGGAGACCGTCCGTTTCCCCTTCTTGAGCTCGACGACGTCTTCCGTGGGAATCATGACCTTAGAGATCTTATCAGATAACCCCAAGGCCGCGGCCCGCTGCTCAATGCTCTCCTTTACCTTGTTCTCAAAACCCGAATATGTATGAATGACATACCAACTTTGCGTCATGGTTTGACCCGCTGGCATCGGCTGACCCGGCTACCTGACTACCAAGGTTAGCAGCTTCTGCAATGTGATATCTACCGCCCCGAGAAAAAAAGAGAGGATAAAAACCGATATGATGACGACGATTGTCGATCCCACAACGTCTTTCCTCAAGGGCCAATTAACCTTCTTCAGCTCAGTCCTGACCTCTCTTAAAAATTGAATCAGTTGCTCCCACCGTTGCATCATCGCCGTCTTTCTGCTCCTCCGACTCGTCGCCTTCGGTAGATCTTTATTACGCTCACTATACTGATCCGGAGATCCGCTATCCACATCTCGGTTCTTCGGAAGATCCATTTACTCATACTGATGCCGACCTGTTGCCGACACCTCCCCCTTTTGCAATGACGCCACGATGCGTCCGCCGTCATATGGCAGGCCAGGAGGGATTTGAACCCCCAACCCTCGGATTTGGAGTCCGATGCTCTGCCGTTAGAGCTACTGGCCTCTAAACCATTCCGTGTTGTAAGTGCTGTGTTGCGGCCGATCTGCCATCAACATGAAGCTCGAAACAGTCTACTTGGCTTCCTTGTGGGCGGTGTGCTTGCGGCACCAACGACAGTATTTACTCAGTTCGATTCTGTCCGGCGTGTTCTGTTTATTCTTTCTCGTGGAATAATTGCGTCTCTTGCACTCACCACAAGCTAATGTAATTATCTCACGCATCGATGCTCCGCACGCTCCCTATACTCGCTACGGGAAGTCTCCCGCCGACGGTACGCCGTCATTGCTCAGCGAAACTCGCCCCTACTCCACGACCTCGCTCACCACGCCGGCCCCAACGGTGCGGCCGCCCTCGCGGATGGCGAAGCGCAACTCCTTCTCCATGGCAATCGGCTGAATCAGTTCGACCGCCATACTCACGTTGTCTCCC
>CABIKM010000066.1 GCA_902196205.1 Candidatus Methylomirabilis lanthanidiphila
GTCAGCGGTCATGCAATAATCCCTCCCTGCGGTCATTGAAAATTCCCTACCCGCCGCCAACAGAAGGAGGGAAGAAGATGGAAGCGTGCACGACACAGACTTGTGCTAGCCTCCCTGCGCAAACCACACACAGGGAGGAGACGATGCTGAACGAGGAGCTGTGGCAGGAAGTCCATCGGCTGTTCGACGTGGAGAAGTGGTCGAAGTCGGCGATCGCGCGGGGACTCGACGTGGACGTCAAGACGGTCCGCCGGTGTGTGCGGCAAGCCGCATGGGTGCCGTACCAGCGCGCGCCGCAGCCCGAGACGCTGGTGACCGCCCATGCCGAGTTTATGCGGCGCCGCGCCCCGGAGGTGGGCCATTCGGCCCGGATCCTGTTCCAAGAGTTGGTGCACCACCACGGGTATCATGGGAGCTACGAGACCGTGAAGCGATTTGTCCGGCCGCTCCGAGAGGCCCAGAGCCTGGCCGAGCGAGCCGCGGTCCGGTTCGAGACCCCACCGGGCCTGCAGAGCCAGATCGACTGGGGCCAGGCCCTGATCCCCTTCCGCGCGGGCCGGGCCGTGCGGCATATCTTCGTGCTCACCCTGGGCTTCTCGCGCCGGGCCTTCTACCTCGCCTGCCGCGATGAACAGCTCCACACCTTCCTGGAGGCCCACGAGCAGGCCTTCGACTACTTTGGGGGTCATACCCGCGAGCACCTGTACGATCGCCCTCGAACCGTCTGTCGTCCTACCGAGGAGGGCGGGGTGATCTGGAACGCGACGTTCAAGAGCTTCGCCCAGTACTGGGGCTTCGAGCCCCGGCTGTGCCGCGCGTACCGGGCCCGGACGAAAGGGAAGGTCGAGTCGGGGGTCAAGTATGTCAAGGGGAACTTCCTGCCGGGCCGCGAGTTCGTCGATGACCTCCATCTGGGCGAAGAGCTCCTGGCCTGGCAGACGACCATCGCCGACCAACGGATCCACGGGACCACCCACGAGCGCCCGATCGATCGGTTCAGTCGAGAGCAGGCGACGCTCATCGTCACGGCTGGGCACCCCGCCTTTCGGCTGGAGGCGACCTACCCCCGCGTGGTGGCGGACGACTTCCTCGTGAGTCTGGACTCCAACCGCTACTCGGTGCCCTTCCGCCTCCTCGGCCGGACGGTCGAGGTTCAACGCCGCGAGGGCCGGATCGTGATCCGGTACCACGGCGCGGTTGTGGCCGAGCATGACGAGTTGCTGGGACGGCATCAGATGCGGCTGCTCCCCGAGCATGGTCCTGGAGCCATTGCCCGGAACCCTCGGCAGCCGCGGCTGCGCCACGTGGACCGGCCGCAGCGACCCTGGGCCGACGACCTCGCGGTGGAAGTCCGAGATCTGGCCGTGTATGACGCCTGGGCGGCCCAGGCAGGAGGGGTGTCATGACCGCCGCGCAGCTCGAACGGCTCCACGAGCACTGCCAGCGACTGCGACTCTTTCAGAGCCGCGACCGGCTGGAGGCCCTCCTGCAGGACGCCAGCACGCGGGAGTGGAACTATGCCGACTTCCTCGAGGCCGTCCTCAGTGAAGAGGTCGCCTCCAAGACTGAGAAGCACGTCGCCATGCGGACGAGCCTCGCCCGCTTCCCCTTCGTCAAGACCCTGGAGGCCTTCGACTTCAGCTATCAACCCGCGCTCGACAAGAAGCAGGTCCAGGCCCTCGCAACCTGCCGGTTCGTGGAGACCGGCGAGAACGTCATCCTCCTGGGTCCACCTGGCGTCGGAAAGACCCACCTCGCGGTGGGGCTCGGGTTGAAGGCCATCGCACACGGCTACCGCGTCCTCTTCACGACGGCCGCCACCCTGATCAGTACCCTCACCAAAGCAATGGCGGAGGGGCGGCTCGAGGAGAAGCTTAAGGGCTACACGGTGCCCCGGCTGTTGATCCTCGACGAGATCGGGTACTTGCCCATCGATCGCTTGGGTGCGAACTTGTTCTTCCAACTCATCAGCCGGCGGTATGAACGGGGGCCGGTGATCCTCACCTCCAACCAGAGCTTCGCCAACTGGGGGGAGATCTTCGGCGACCGGGTCATCGCCACCGCCATCCTGGACCGCCTGCTCCATCATGGCATCACGGTGACCATCCGTGGCGACAGCTATCGGCTCAAGGAGAAGATCAGGGCCGGTCTCCTCAAGGGGACCGAGGCGACGACATGACTCATCACGGGCTGGGTAGGGACTTTTCGATGACCACACCTAG
>CABIKM010000067.1 GCA_902196205.1 Candidatus Methylomirabilis lanthanidiphila
CATGACGGCATCGGGACGGTCGACGTGTCTGCCGACTTCGGCAAACACGCCATTCGCCAGGAAGTCGGCGATGATGGCGTTGGTAACCTCCGTTCCCAGGTCGCCGGTCATGGAGTCCGGTTCGGTGGCCGAGCTTCCCCCGGCACGCTTGGTCTTGTCCTCTGCGGGCGAACGGTCTGTAAACGTCTCCACCTGGATCCTTGCGGGGATCTTCACCGGGCTGGGGCCGAGGGAAAGCGCCGGCCTGTAGGAGATCGCGGTGCAGGCGCCGAGGCAGAGCGCCGATACAAGGGTGAACGCGAAGACACGGCGTCTCGTCATCACGGCTTCCTCCTTCAGGAACGTCTCAACACTCACGTGTCCCCGAGAAGTGGTCCGGTCACCACTCGCAGTCGTGCTTTGCAACGGCTCAAAACGAGAGCTCGGCTGCCTTTGTGCTGTTCGCATAGATGATGCACTGGTGCACAAACTGAAAACCACCCGTATCCACGTTCTTGCATTCGGCATCGATCTTGATTCCCTGGTAGGTCCCAGTCAGGTTAGCGGTAGGCTGTACGGTGGAAATAGTTCCTTGAATAATGGCCTGGCCGTTGACGGTGATCACGAGTTCATCCGTGATGGCGCCGTTCTTCGCAGATCCGGATATGTAGAGCTTCTGATTTCCTGTTTCGAAAAGGGCTACCCTGGAACTGGTAGTACTACAGGCGGCTAGGGTAGTGGCTGTCAGAAGAAGAACCATGTTTCTCAGATTCATTGTATTTCTCCTCCCCGAGTGAGGGTTTCGCCTGAGAAAATTCGTTGGGTTGCGGACGCGATCCAATTTGTAACCTTCCTGGCTCAGTTTCCAGTCAGCGACCACCGGCAGAGCCGGTGGCTTGAAGAATGTGAACCGCTCAAAGCGGTTGGGAAACCTCCCGCCACCTGAAGGTGGCGGCTACTCGTGGAACATGGTCAATTGGTCGAGGCGCTGATCCTCTTCCCGCTGTTTCTGGATGTACTTGCGGATGCTGGCTTCGTCGCGCCCGACGGTCGAGACGTAGTAGCCCCGCGCCCAAAAGTGCTGCCCGAGGAAGTTCTGTCGGCGGCCAAGCTACGTGCGGGCGATGTGGATGGCGCTCTTGCCCTTCACGAATCCGACGACCTGCGCCACGGCATACTTCGGGGGAACCGACAGCAACATGTGCACGTGGTCGGGGAGGAGATGCCCCTCCTCCACCGTACACTCCTTATGTTGACGGCTATCCGGATTGAGCGGACCGACCCCATCCGCCGTTCAGTTGAAATCGATGGTGTGCCGCAGGTAGGTGATTAGTGTGACGGTGAAGAACGCGCTTCTTCACTGCCCTCGAACACGGCGAGTTCCTCGTTCAGTCGCGCGATCAACTTGCGAATTCCGGCTTTCGTAAATCCTTTTTCTCCAATCGGGTGGTTGCGTTGCAGTTCGGCCAGCCGTGCCTGCAAGTCTTGCAGTTCGGCCTGGGCCTTTTCGTATTCGATAGTCGTTGTAATCATAGCTCTACCTCCACAATGCCCTTTCGTCTTCCATCAGCTTCGCGTGTCCGACTGAAGAATTCTACCCAGGCGTCCCAATCCCAGCGATCTTCCGCGGCGAAAATCTCCTCCGGCCGTCTGGTGAGAAGCATGGTTTCCAGTTCGACAGCCTCACTGTCACCACGGGACACGCGATCCACAAAGTCGTCGGCAAGCCAAACGACGGCATCCACATCGTTGGGCTCAGGATTCGAGGTCACGAAACTGCCATCAACGAATAGGCGATGTGCGGCAACACGTCGCGTCCTGTTACTGACAGTCGGCACATCGTGTCTGACGTTACTCTGCCCCGATCCGGTCGAGGGCCGCAACGCGGGCGCGAGCCGGAATCCAGACAAGACGAGGAGTTGGAGTGGAATCAGGTATCCGAGCACACTGCCGCCGACTGTGGCACACGTCGACCCTCGCGCAAATACGCCTTTTGGCGGATATTGCGCAGATGGTAGGGGAAAGACGAGGAGGTGTAACGCCTATCCCATGCTCCCCAGCAGCGGGCATTGTACTTGCTACCGACAGCGAATAATAGCGACGCGCATGCCTACGTCTTTTGAGATGCCGACGGATCGGCATCTCGCAGAATCACTCACTGAGCCCATGTTTGTGGGCGATCACGGCCTACAACTGTCGAAAACGGGACTCCCAGCCTCGCTGCGCTCCGTTCACGATGGTCCGATCCGCGCGTTCACCATCCCGATCCTGGCGTTCACGATGGCGCGATCTGGGTGTTCACGATGGTCCGAAACGCGCACCTGTGATCGAACGCGGGGCTGAACCGCTGGCGGAGCCGGACGGCTGCGTGGGCAGGTTAGGCGGTGCTTCGTCGACATTCACCATGTGCTGCCCACCCGCGTGCATTTGTCGGAAGTACAATCCGAACAGAACGATGCCCACCCCTGAGATTGCGGCGAGCGCGGCTAACGCCAGGGCATCGCGCTGGTAGAAGAGCACCGCAACGCAAAGGAACATGAAAAGCAGGCCCGCACTGAACGCGAAGGCTCCGATCCGGTTGAAGATGCTGACAGGGTAGAAAATGCCCCAGTACCGACAGACCCGATGGGCCGTCGCATGGAAAAGAAGGAGAGCGAACGAGAGCATGACCATGGAGAGGGTCAAGAACCACAGGACAACCACTCTAGCCGAAGTCAACGCCTCCGTGGCGAGTAGGATCTGGAGAAGACCTGAGAATACAAAGCCGATGAAGATTGCCACCATCGCGATCGTAGCCTGATAGATGTTGAAGGAATCGCCGACCGATCGCAGGAGTCTCTGAGTATCAGCTTCCGTGCGTTGGGGGTTCATCGATGTCCTCCGGCCGTACTCTTCGTTCACCTAACTCGGGGCTGGGCCGCCACGAAGCGGTCAGTTTCGCGCCTTTGGTTAACTAGATAAAAATAGCGACTATTTCTTGAGTGCGTCACCAAACGCATCAAGAAATTCATTCGCCATCACTTCCGGGGGCTTTCCACCCATAATCCCTTGCGGTGGAGTGACGGTTACCAGTACATCACCACGACCTTTTTCTGGGATCCTGATTTCAAGCTTGTACGCATAATCGCGAGGTCCTCTGCTAATAACCTCCGGTTGATACTCGGCAAGCACATAACCCGTCTCAACAGATATTGTCTTTGGTGTCCAAAATGTTTTTCCAGCCGCTGCAACTGCTGCTTTGACGCCGTTTTCAACTGAATTGCTGTTAACGGCGCGCGCTACTGTCGCAGGCTTAACAAAACTATCTCGCAGTACGACAGTTGCTACTTCGCCGCATCCAGCGGTGATGAGCCCAAAAGCCAGTGATGTCCATACGGTAATTTTCATCATTCTCATGTCTCCATGTTGCGCGATGAGGTGGCGCCCCGGGCGCGGACGCGGCGCCCCCTCAAAACTTACCCGTATCCGCGATCATCTGATCCCGTATCTGCTGCATCGCCTGCGTGAAGGCCTTATTCAGCGCGGTCCCTACCCCCAAAACCGACTGATTGTAAATCGTGTACCAGTCCGAGAACTGTGCACGGCCGCTGTATGTGCCAAGCA
>CABIKM010000068.1 GCA_902196205.1 Candidatus Methylomirabilis lanthanidiphila
GTCGGCGTGGGGCTCATCGCGGGTATTGATGATCCCGCGCGAGCTGGTCGTTGCGCCGGAGATCTCCTGGTAGATGTGCTGCGCCCGCTGCGACATATAGTAGTGGTTCCCCATCCGCGTCCGGAGTACCTTGCCTGCACCCGCGAATACCTGGCGCGTGACAAAGAAAGGGATTAACTGCTCGGCCAGCTTGTGGAAGTTTACGCCGCGCTGCACCAGATAGTTCTCATGGCAACCGTATGTATTCCCGACGGAGTCGGTATTGTTCTTAAAGATATAGATCTCGCAGTAGATACCGTTCTCGTGCAGCTTCTCCTCCGCACTCAGCAGCAACTCCTCTACGATCCGCTCGCCGGCCTTATCGTGGATCACCAGGTCCCGCGGGTTGTCGCACTCGGGGGTCGCATACTCGGGATGACAGCCGGTGTCCTGATACAGGCGCGCGCCATTGCGCAGGAAATCGTTCGTCCCGCGCTGGCGCGAGACCACCTTTTCAAAAAGATAACCCAGCGCGCTCTCGACCGACAGGTTCACCCGCCCGCCGACCGAGGACGAGATCAGGCCGTATTCGCTTTCCAGTCCCAGGATACGTTCCTGCATGGCCACTACTCCATATCCATATTTATCGTACCGGAAGGCCCTGTAAGGGTCAATTGAATTCATCAGGAGGATGGGGGATGTGCAGTGCGAAGTGCGAGGGCCGTGCAGATCTGTTATTCGGTATCGGTGAGGATTGCGATGAGGTCATCCTGGGGAAGGCGGCGGAACTTTCGACCGGTTCGACTGCGCTCCAGAACCGCGACCTCCAGGCTCTGTGGTTTGACCTTGGCGTTGCCCACGGCCTCGAGCGCCTGCGTCGCCAGCCTTAGCGCAGCCCTCTGATCAAGCCCGGTTTCGTATTTATCCTTTAAGTACTGTCTTAACTCTTCGGCCTGCCCGCCGATGGCGGCAAACCCCTTCTCGTCGCCGATGCTGCCGTCAAAAGTAATCCGGTACAACTCGTTAGGCGGATCTCCATCGGCTACCTCCACCACCAGAATCTCCACCTCCAGCGGCTTCATCGCCTCGCTGAAGATATTGCCGATGGTCTGAGAGTAGGCATTGGCCAGCGACTTGGCCGTGACGTCTTCCCGATCATAGGCGAACCCCTTCAGGTCCGCGTAGCGGATTCCCGCCTTGCGCAGGTTCTCGAACTCGCTATACCGCCCGGCGCCGGCGAAGGCGATCCGGTCGTAAATCTCTGAGATCTTATTGAGCGAGGCGCTGGGATTTTCCGCCACCAACAGCATCCCGTCAGCATACTCCAGCACGATGATCGATTTCCCTCTGGCGATCCCCTTACGGGCATACTCCGCCTTATCCTGCATCATCTGCTCTGGCGACACGTAATACGGAAGCGCCATCAGTTCACCTCACTCGCCTGGCTCTCGCCCTGTGCCTTGACGCCTTGGCCGACCGACGTGCGGCGATCGATAATGGCCTGACAGATCTCCCGGATACGGGCCTCGGGCACATCCTGCAGGCCGGACCTTCCGGCGATCTTCACCGTCGGAAAGAGTCCGCGGACAAAGTCCGGACCCCCGGTCCCGACATCCTCTTCCGCCGCATCGATCAGCGCCTCCAACCCCACCGCGATCGCCTCGTCCCCGGTCATGCCATCCCGGTACAGCTTCTTCATCGTGGAACGGGCATCCTTCCCGCCGGAGCCCGTAGCGTAATAATCTGTTTCCTCGTACCTGCCGCCGGTCACGTCGTATTTGAAGATCTTCCCTTGACCGCCTCTCATGTCGTAGCCGACAAAGATCGGGATGACTACTAACCCTTGCATCGCCATCGGAAGATTGGCCTTGACCATCTGCGACAACTTGTTCGCCTTCCCCTCCAGCGAGAGCGGCATCCCCTCCAGCTTCTCGTAGTGGGTCAACTCCACCTCAAACAGCTTGGCCAGCTCGATACACGGACCGGCGACACCGGCAATGGCAATAGCCGAATACTCATCCGATTTGTACACCTTCTCGATCCGCCGCGACGAGACCTGAAAGCCCTCGGTCGCCTGCCGATCGCCCGCGATCAGCGCCCCATCCCGGAACCTCAGGGCCAGGATGGTCGTCCCGTGAGGCGCCCCTTGCAGCTCACGGATCTCAGCCGGCGACAGCCCTTCAAGCCTGATCTGCATCTGGGGCAGCAGGTCCGACCGACACTGTCGGAGCAGGTCAAAAAAACTCGAACCTGGAACTATGGAATCGAAGAGCGTATGCATGAATATCCCGAATGGAGTGTGTGCGCGCGCTAAACCGCGATGTTTTCGAGCAGTTCCGCGGCGGTATCGGAGCGATCCAGCAGTTCGGCCGCCAACTTTCTGGTTCCCCTCGACGGATCGGCCATGGGAACTCGTTTGACCGTCGCCTCACCGGTGTCGAAGATCACCGAACTCCAGCTTGCCCCATAGACCTCGTCGGGGTACTTCTGCAGGCACATCCCGCGGAAGTAGGCCCGGGTATCCGGGGGAGGGGTGTTCATGGCGCTGAGAATCTCCTCATCACTGACGATCCGATCGACATAGCCCTGGCGCTCAAGGGTAAAGTACAGTCCCTTATCCCGACGGAGATCATGATACTGCAGATCCAGCATGAACACGCGCTGGTCGTCGAAGGAGCAGCCTTTGCGGTTCATGTAGGAGGTGATAAGGCCGTG
>CABIKM010000069.1 GCA_902196205.1 Candidatus Methylomirabilis lanthanidiphila
ACGTCTTCGAGCGTTACCTCTCTGTCTGGGTGACGCTCTGTATCGTAACGGGCATCGCCATCGGCAAGGTCAGCCCCGGACTGGTGGGCGCCTTGAGCCGGATGGAGGTGAGTCACGTCAACCTTCCGGTCGCGGTCCTGATCTGGCTGATGATCTACCCGATGATGCTGCGGATCGACTTCTCTGCCATCAGGGACGTCGGGCGGCGACCGAAGGGAATCCTGATCGTCCTGTTCGTGAACTGGCTGGTCAAGCCTTTTAGCATGGCCTTCCTCGGCTGGCTCTTCTTCAAGCATCTCTTTGCCGGGATCATCGGTCCCTCGCTCGGAGATCAGTATCTCGCCGGGACCATCATCCTGGCGGCCGCCCCGTGCACGGCCATGGTCTTCGTCTGGAGCTATCTGACCGACGGCGACCCGGCCTATACACTCGTCCAGGTGGCTTTGAACGACCTTATCATGCTCTTCGCCTTTGCGCCCATCGTCATCTTTCTCCTGGGCGTCTCGAACATCACGGTGCCGTACGACGTACTGCTGTACTCGGTACTCCTGTACATTGTCATTCCGCTTGCTGCCGGGGCGGCTTCCCGCGCGGCCCTCCTCCGGATCTATGGCCCCGCGTGGTTCGAAGGAACCTTTCTCGCGCGGCTCAAGCCAGTCACCATCGTGGCCCTCCTGGCCACCCTCGTCATCATCTTCGCCTTCCAGGGGGAGGTGATCCTGGGTAAGCTCTCACATATCGCACTCATTGCGATCCCCCTCCTCCTTCAGGTCTACTTCAACTCGGGATTGGCGTACGGGTTGGCGTGGCGGCTCCGTGTCCCACACTCGGTCGCGGCTCCCGGCGCGCTGATCGGCGCCAGCAACTTTTTCGAGCTGGCCGTCGCCACCGCCATCTCGCTCTTCGGCCTCACCTCCGGCGCGACATTGGCCACGGTGGTCGGGGTCCTCGTCGAGGTGCCGGTCATGCTCTCGGTGTGCTCGATCTGTAATCGCACACGTCATTGGTTTACCGAGCCCACGGCGTCCCGGTCGTCGAATCAGCCGGAACACCAATCGACCGACAGACGTGACCATGTTCAGCACAATCTCTGCTTCGCGATAGCGTCGATG
>CABIKM010000070.1 GCA_902196205.1 Candidatus Methylomirabilis lanthanidiphila
CCGCAGGGAGGGATTATTGCATGACCGCTGACACTGTGATAACTAGGTCATGATGCTGGCTGCGTCCACAAGCTCAAGAGAGTGCGCGGATCCAAACTCCCGGGCCGCGTCGGTGAAATCGGACGTGGTAACGAAGACCCCCCTTCGTCGCTTTTGTGGCCGTAACGGCGCCCAGGAGCTCCCGAACTTGGGCGGGGGAGATCGTCTGTGCGCCGTAACGCTTGCATTGGACCACCAGCGTTTCCGATCCCTTGCGAGCGAGCAGGTCTACGCCCTCGTCGCCGCGCCCGCTGCGGTGCTCAACTTCGTAGCCCCGCCGCTCGTGCACCGCACGGATGTCGTACCCATTCTCGATCCGATGAGTGGCGAACAACTGCTACCCCACACCTTGTGGGGCTGTCAAGCATTTTGTGGTAGCGCTTTTTGGTGGCGAAAGAAGGGCGGGTGAACTGGGAAAAGACACGCCGGGGCGAGAGGGCACGTTCGATGATTGCAGCCTTCGAAAGACGCCGATGACCTTCCCTAACATCTTAACGCGCTCCTCCTCGCCGTCCATCTGGAAGCGCTTAACTGTAACCTCATCCTCGATTATGGCCACTACGATCTTGCCGGGACAGGTATCCGGCTGCACCGTACGAATACGAGGTGTCGTCAAAGATGCGGACCTCGCGCAGGACTGTCGCCCTCCGCTGCGGCTGAGGCATCTGGTTGGGTGTTCTTATCGTTGACTCATAGCAAGTCTGGCACGCTCCACCAAGCTGCCCGCGGCATATTTATGTAAGATACTGGCAATCAAAGTCTGGTATGGGATCCCCTCTTCGAGGGCCAGTGTCTGCAAGGCGTCCAGGTCCTTTTGCGACAGGCGAATATTGATCCGCCGATCCTTCTTGAACGTCGCCCTGGCATAGCCTTGATAGCGCGTCCGCTCCTTTTCCAGATTTTTCACCGATCGCCACTCGCCACGCTCCACGGTGGTGAGCAGTTCCCGTTCTTCTTGTGTCAGCTTAGTCATTATCAATCCTCTTCCGAAGGTACTGTGCCGTCAGTTTCCGACTCGGGAAGATGGTCTTCAGCAGTACGCCGTCCTCCAGTTCGAGACACGGCACGAGATATACGTAGTCTTCGAGTCGAACAACCAAGATGCGTTGCCCTGGATATTTCTGGGGGTTGGAGTGTTCCAGAATATCGAGCAAATCCCCCTGCTCGATGTGGAGGACTGCCCGTTCAAAAGAAATCCCACGTTCGCGTTTCAACCATTCGTTTTTCTCAGGTTCCCAGAAGAAAGGTTTCACAGGGCAAACGATATTACATTGTGTGCCATTTGTCAACAGCCCAATGCTTTCGCGCCGGACGGGGTACTTGCGGATCGCATGGCCGAGGTTGTTTTAATCAGGCGGTCTTATCCGGCCAGGGGCAGAGGTGGAGGACGGGGCAGCGGGGGCAGTCGGGCCGCTTGGCCATACACACGGCGCGGCCGTGGAAGACGAGCAGGTGGGTCAGGCGGGTCCACTGCTTTTCAGGAATGATCCGGCAGAGCTGCTGCTCGATCTCGTCCGGCTTGTCGCTCTGTGCCAGGCCCAGACGGTTGGCCACCCGTATGACATGAGTGTCCACCGCGATCCCGGCGGTGATGCCTAAGGCGTTGCTCAGGACGATATTGGCGGTCTTGCGCCAGACACCGGGCAGCGTGATCAACTCCTCCATCGTTTGCGGCACCTGCCCGCCGAACTCCTCCATGATCTTCTTGCAGCAGCCGATGATGCTCCTGGCCTTGTTTCGGTAAAAGCCTGTCGACCGGATCGCGTCCTCCAGCTCGACGGGATCGGCCTCGGCGAAGGCCTTCGGCGTCGAATACCGCTTGAACAGCCCCTTTGTGACCTGGTTAACCCGCTCGTCGGTACATTGGGCAGCCATGATCGTGGCGATCAGCAGTTCGAATGGGTTCTTGAAGTCCAGCGTTACGTGAGCATCGGGGTAGGTGTGCTCAAGGATGGCGAGGATCTTGTTCGCCGTAGCCGGCGTGGCGGTACGAATGTCACCCTTCGCTGCTCTCAACGTGACCATTCCGTGACCTCCCGCGTGGTGCCGGTTAGATCCAAGGACCCGATGAGATCGGTCACGCGCCCCACCTTGTGGTCGATCATATGCGCCTTGATCCCGTCGATGACCCGTTCTGCGCTGCTCGGCGAGGTGAAGTTCGCCGTCCCGACCGCGACGGCCGTGGCGCCGGCGATCAGGAACTCCAGCGCGTCGTCGGCCGTCATGATCCCGCCCATCCCGATCAGTGGAAGCTTCACCGCTTGCGCCACCTCCCAGACCATTCGGACCGCGACGGGCCGGATCGCAGGACCGGAGAGCCCACCCGTCACATTGCTGAGCTTCGGCCGCCGGCTTCGCACGTCAATGGCCATGCCGATCACTGTATTGATCAGGGAGAGCGCGTCGGCCCCGCCATCCGCCAGCGCCTGCGCGATCTCCACCACATCGGTGACATTCGGGGAGAGCTTTGGGATGAGGGGGAGGGATGTGGCCTGTCGTACGCACGCGACCAGTTTATTGGCCAGCACGGTGTTACAGCCGAAGATGAGGCCGTCGGCCACGTTGGGGCAGGAGATATTCAACTCGATCCCGCTGATGCCCGCGTGGTCGCTGAGCCGCTTCGCCAGCTCAACATAGTCATCGATCGACTCGCCGGCAATGTTGACGATGATAGGCGGACCCAACGTCCTGAGGTAGGGCAGTTTGTCCTCGATGAATGCGTGTACGCCGACATTCTGCAGACCGATGGCGTTCAGCATGCCGGCAGGGGTTTCGACGATGCGAGGCGGCGGATTTCCGGTACGCGGCGTACGTGTGATGGTCTTGACGATGATGGCCCCCAGACGAGACAGGTCCAGGAACGGCTCGAACTCCTGAGCATAGCCGAAGGTCCCGGAGGCGGTCATCACCGGGTTCTGCATACGGATGCCAGCGACAGTCACCCTCAGATCCGGTTTCACGAATTTATCCCTCATGCGGGCGGACACGGGGGCCCGCCCCTACACGGCCTCCTTACTCCAAATCGCACTTCCCAAATCCCCCCGCACCCCCCCTTTACAAAAGGGGGGACTGGGGGGATTTCGCACTCCGCAAACCGCGCGCTCGTTCCTCCTCGACGGCGGCCCGGTATCGCTGCTGCAGGTGACGGGTAATGGGACCGGGGTTGCCGGTACCGATCTTGCCGCTGTTGATTGCGATCAAGGGCGTCATCTCCTTGAGGGAACCGCTGAGGAACGCCTCGTCGGCGGACAGGAGCGCATCGAGAGACAGCGGGGCCTCGTAAACGATCAGACCTTCCCGCTTCGCCAGCTCGATCACCACGTCCCTGGTAATCCCAGGTAAGAGTCCGGAACTATCGGGAGGAGTCGTCAGTATCCCCTGTGAGACCGAGAATACGTTGCTCGTGGCCCCCTCGATGACACAACCATCAGTGCCTACGAACAGGGCCTCCTGGGCGCCTTCGCGCTTTGCCTGTACTGTGGCCAGCATGTTGTAGAGGTAGTCCAGCGACTTGATCTGAAGCGGGTTGAATGGATTACCCCAGTGAACGGTCATCACGCCGACCCCGAGGTGCTGACGTTCGGCAATTCCGGCATCCAATGGCTTGGCGACCAACAGCAGTGTGGGTGACGGGGGGGGATCGGGAGGCAGGAGGGAACCCAGCACGTCCGGGCCTCTTGTCACTATCAGCCGCAAAGACGCATCGGTAGCCTGAAGGCGATTACGCCGGAGCAGTTCACCCATCACCCGCCGCCACTTACCCACGTCGCCTTTAAACGGGATCCCGATCTGATCAGCACCTTTCTTGAGGCGCCCCAGGTGCCGATCGAGGGAGAAGACCCATCCGGTATACGCCCGGATGGTCTCGAAGAGGCCGTCGCCATACGTGAATCCTCGGTCAAATGCCGATACCTTCGCCCGCTCGGCTTGCACATAGCGCCCGTTCAGATAGACCACGGCCATCCTCGCCCTACCTCCCTTCACCGAGGCCGACGCCAAGCGTTCGAAAGAAGGTTTCGGCCTTGAGCAGCGTCTCCTCGTACTCTTTCATCGGCGACGAGTCGGCGACAATCCCTCCACCCGTCTGAAAGTAGATCTGTCCGCCCGTCACGATAGCTGTCCGAATGGCGATGTTCAGTTCCATTCCCCCTGAGAATCCGATGAACCCGATCGCCCCGGTGTAAAGGCCGCGAGCCGTTGGTTCCACCTCGTCGATCACCTCCATCGCGCGGATCTTAGGGGCTCCGGTAATGGACCCGCCAGGGAAGGTCGCTCGCAGACAGTCGATCGGGTCCGTTCCCTCCTCCAGAGTACCCGCCACGGTGGACACCATATGGTGAAGGGTGTGGTAGGTCTCGATCGTCTCGAACTGCTCCACATGCACGGAGCCGACTCGACAGATTCTGCCCAGATCGTTTCGCTCCAGGTCTACGATCATGACATGTTCGGCGCGCTCTTTCGGATCGTGACGGAGGTGCCCAATAATCCGCGCATCATCCTCTACGGTCATCCCGCGAGGGCGAGTCCCCTTGATCGGACAGGTTGAGATCCGATCCCCCTCCACCAGCAGGAACCGTTCCGGGGAGTTGGACAGCACATGGAAGTTGCCGCAGTGCAGGTACGCCCCGAAGGGCGCTGGGAAGCGGCTTCGAAGGCGCCGGTACAGCGCCCATGGTTCACCGGAAAACTGTGTCACGAAGCGCTGCGAGATGTTGGCCTGATAGATATCGCCGGCCGCGATATACTCCAACACCGCCTCCAGCGCCTTACAGTATTGCGCCTTCGACATATTACTCTCGAGGGGGGCGTTGATGTGCGGCAATTCTGGCGGCCTGCTTCCGCCGGTCAGCCGAGCGCGCGCGACCAGATCGCGACCCTCTTGCAGCCGCTCCAGCGCCCGTTGCTCACGCGCGGCGCCCGGCGGGAACGGCAGGCCGGAGGAGGTGATGAGCAACTCACCTGTCGCAGGCTCGAACCAGAAGAGGCGGTCGTAAAAATAGATGACACAGTCGGAGAGCCTCAGGTCGTCTACCGCCGACGCCGGCAGTCGTTCCAGGTGATGTCGGAGATCATACCCGAAGTAGCCGATGGCGCCCGCTGTTGGCACGTCCCCGGTAGACGCCGCGCCGGCATACTGCCTGAGAGCCGCCTGAAGATGTTGGAAGGGGTCGCCTCTCACGCGATGGGACTTACCCTGGATCGAGATGGTGATCTGATCGCCTTTTGCCGAGAAGGTGAGGAACGGATCGTAGCCGAAGCAGGTGGCTCGCCAGTGATTCACAGCCCAGGGATCGGCGTCCAGGAGGCTGAAGCCTGGTTGGGTCGCGACGAGACCGAACAGATTCATGAGGGCGGGCGGATTCGAGACCTCCTCCACGAGGAGATGCGGATCGGCGCGCGAGGTTCCGTGGAGCGAGGTAGAAAACGACAACGTCATACGTCCTGACCCTCCACCTTCCCAACCCCCAACCCCCAACCCCCAACCCCTGTCTTATGTTCATTCCAGAGGATCTCACGGCTATCGAAGACCGGCCCATCCTTACAGACAAGGCGGTAGGTCCGCTTTTCTTTGTCCCCCTTCATCGGCACCACGCAGCCCATACAGGCCCCGAACCCGCAGGCCATGTTCGCTTCCAGGGAGGCGTGGTATGGCAGACCGTATTGGTCGGCAATCGGGGCAATGGCCGCCAGCATGGGGTACGGACCGCAGGCATAAATCCCCC
>CABIKM010000071.1 GCA_902196205.1 Candidatus Methylomirabilis lanthanidiphila
GAGTCAATCCCAAAGTTAGTTGAACTTTGCGAAGCGGTCTCCCAGCCATGAGGTTACGCAGCTTGAGTTCCAGTCGTTCGCATCGCGCCACCGAGTTCTGCCTGCAGCGCCTGGCGCAGCACGGGGAGCGCCCGGAAGCCTCTGATCCGCCGCAAGCGGGGCTCGATGTCCAGGAGCGCGGCGGCCAGCCAACGCTGTTTCTGATCGGAGGTCCGCCACCGATCCACCTTGTCGGTCCGCTGCCCCAGGAGCGCATTGAGCGATTCGAGACAGTTGGTGGTCTTCAAGCTGACCCCGAGCGCCCCGAACACGCCGAGGCGGTGCAGCGTCAGCGTCTCCTCAAATCCCTCATCGAGGCTCGTGACCGCCGATTCATTGACCAGCCGCAGTTCCTGCCGGATCCGGAGAAGCGCGGCCTTCGCCTCGGGGTAGTGCGGCTGCTCATAGGCCGCTTGGAGCTTCCGACGAAAGCTCGCCCGCTGACACTTCGGCAGGTACGCGAGGACATTCTCCCGCTTATGCCACTGACAGCGCTGGACGGCGGCGGAGTCCCCGAAAACCGTCTGGAGCGCCTTGCGGAGCCCCTTCGCCCCGTCGATGACACAGAGCAGCCCCGGCTCCATCCGCAACCCGCGCTCCACCAGTTCCCGCAAGAAGGCGGCACAGACCATCTCGTTTTCGGTCGCGGTCTGCACGAACCCCAGGATAACCTTCTCCCCCGTCAGGGTAATCCCCAGCGCGATCACCATGCGGTCCTCGGCGAAGGTCTTGCCATCCAGGATCAGCGCCACGACGTCGTAGCGGTCCAGGCGCCGCTCTTGGAGGGCCTGGAGCTGTTTCGCGCTCGCCCGGATGAAGCGGCGAGAGACGGAAGAGGGACTCAACCCGAAGGCCTCCGGAACCGCCTCCGCACAAGCTTCGTAGTCCCGACAACTCAGGCCGACGAGCACCTTCCGGAACAGCCCCACATCGGCGGCCCGCGGGACCTGGAACCGCTGATACGTGGGCAGGGGGAGCTCTCGGTTGCGAGGCAGATCCCGGACCCGCTGGTAGGTGATGGGGAGCTTCTGATCCGCCAGGTAGATCGAGCCCCGTTGGTGTCCCCAGCGGACGGCCCCCGGCACACCCCCCGTCCGCGTATGCTTGGGACCCGCCAGGCGCAGCACCTCGGCCTGGAGTTCGTCGGCGACCGCCTCCATCGCCACCGGGATGAGGGCCTGGATGAGCGCGACCCTGGCGTCGAGGCGGTCGGCTTCGGGGACTGTGTCGAGTTCGCGGAGACCCACGTCTTTCACCTTGCCTTTGCCTTGGATGCGGATTACTCTCTTCATGAAGCGGCTCCTTTTTGTGTGAGGGGTTCAGTTGTCGCCAACAACGGCCTCACCTTACGGGAGTCGCTTCGCTTTTTCAACTAACTATGGCACACCTTC
>CABIKM010000072.1 GCA_902196205.1 Candidatus Methylomirabilis lanthanidiphila
GCCCCGACCCCCAGCATTGCCAGCAGGCCGATGCTGAATGCGCCGCGATGTCGAGCGATGAGAAGACTGCTGAAGCCGATCATGGGTCCGGCCAACCAGCGCGATGTTGGAAAAGCAGGGTCGTTCACTCATGAATTCGCCAGCGATTCATGTTAAAGGTTCGCAGATGGTATTCGCCACCCTTCCATTCCCACCGTAGCCTCGTTGGTCCGCCGCGGATCTTCCAGTTGTCCGGAATCTGATCCATATCCAGATCCATGTCCCAGGGATCGAGGACGACCGGCGGTGAGGTGTCGTTGTCACCCCAATCATCCTGTTCCACTATACGAATCTGTACCGACTCAAGAAAGCCGATGACGCCCAGTTGTCTGTCCCAAATCCTGGAGTCGTCCCAATCGTTACAGTCGAACTCGACATACCCGGAAGCGGGGCTCCTAATCCAACCCTGACCGTCGACGTTGACCTCCATAGAGATCTCGTCAGTGCCATATTCATTTCCGAGGGTCTCGTTCGTCTCATCTCTACAAATAAGGATGGGGATCCCGGGGCCTACCGTGCTGCCACCGAGCAGCGTAAGGTTGGTGCGCCAGCCCACGGCAAGGGTGTGCCCCTGAAGATCGGCCACCGGCCGTTCGATACGCAGGTAGAACGTCTGGTTGTGATGTGTCCGGCCGTTGTAGGTTGTACCGTTATCCTGCGCCAGCGGACCGGTCAGCGGGTGTCCGCCCAGATCGGTGAGCGGCGTGGCACCATCGTCTTGAACGAACGCGATCGTTGGCGTGGCGATGGCACCCGATACGGACCGGCTGAAGAATTTGAGAGACTGGGCCTTACCTGAATCAGCCTGATCCCGGATCCTGACCCGGAACCAGGCGGCATCTTCGGCATTGAGCGGTTTCCCGCTGAGGAACGCAAACTCCTGCGGGCTATTGGGTAAGAGATCGCACGCGTCGTCCCTGGCGGTACAGTTGAACCTGTAAAAGGCGATCGCGTACCGTCCCCGCCACGTGCGCTGCCTGCTGAACACACGCACGTAGTGAGGGCCGGCGGGCAAGACAAACTTTTGCGCGTCCACCAGGCTACACCGGGACTCACTCGTCGCGCCCTTGAGTGCAATGGTGTCCCCTACCGGAACTCCGGTGCCGCAGGCGGCGATCTTCGTCTTTTCCAGTTGGTAGGCACCGGCCAGCGGTACGGACAAGTTGTCCCGGGAATAGATCTCGTAATCCAAGAGGGGGGTATCGGCCGCATTGATGCCGGTAATGGCAATGGCATAGGTGCCGGGTGCTTCCAGGCGAAACCACTGCATGCTTCCCCGATGCTTGAGTTCGTGATGCTGCCATGGTGTAGTCTGGAGTCCCTGCACCAGCGTCCCAAGGTCTGCGCCGCTTACTTTTTGCGCCAGCCTCGGGTTACACTGGGGCGCGAACAGATTGATGTCCGCCGCCACCGGGCGGTGGTTGCTCAACCCCTCCAATTCCTGAGGAATCCAGATGTGCTGTACGCAGGTGACGGGCGGATCGGTGCCGGCCAGCGGGATTTCGCCGTTGTTGTCGTTCATGCTCTGTCCTGCGTCCGCGTCGGCGATCGGACGGCTGACGAGGATGTAGTCGAGACGTTCATTTTTGTTATAGCGCGTGGGGCCCCGGTCCAGGGGTGAAGTCGTTTCGGCCCAGCTATCGTAGAGCGGTGTGACGCCGGCTTGTGCCGGTGCCTTCACACGCTCCACCCATTCCTGCGTCGCATCGGCAAGAAAATCAGCGGGCAACCCGAGCACCTGGCTCACGCCGCCCAGACCGTCGATATTGAGATCGCCCAATGCCACCAACTTTTCGGTATCCGTCCACGAGGCGAACGTTTTCCCAAGCGTCGTCTCCACGATGTCCTGCATGTCGGCCAGTTGTTTCTTGCGCACTTCCGGCTGCATGACGTCACCCCTATCGGCCTGGGTGTGGGTGAACAACACGTTAAGAGAACCCTTTGACGGCCACTCCACCTGGACCAGCGCCACGCCCTTGGCCGCCCGGCAATCCGCAAAGGCAAAGGCGCAGGCGTAAAATTCTTTAAAGGCGAGGCGCTTGTAGATCCGCCGAGGCTTCACGTCCGTGGCCTTGTAGTCGTCCTTCACAAAAGGCAATACTTTGAAGGGAAGTTTACTGAACAGCATCAGGCCACTGTCCTCAAAATTGCCACCGAGAAAGCCCCAATTCTTTTTCAATTTGATCATGTCCGGACCGGACGTGCTGATGTATTTCACATAGCTGGGATACGTCCCGCCAAGCCTCTTCTCTAATATGTCCCTGGCGTCCTCAGCCCACACCTCGTTGAAGGCCACGATGTTATACTTCTCGTTGACCTCAGCGACCGCTGTGCCGAGCTGCTCCGCACGCGATTGAAAGTTGGCATCGAGTAAATGGCAGATGGGGTCCCACGTGCACAACACGATCCGCGGCAGGAGGTAGGTATTGTAGATAAGAACGCGCAGGGAGTCGCCGGTCTCAGTCAACTCGCCCGCTGACGGTTGATATGCAGGAACGCGCTGTGAACTCCCGGTATCGGTCAACACTCCCGTTGCCGACTGACTGATCGCCATTCCGCAACCGACAGCCGCAACATTCAGCAGCAGCGTGACCGCAGCCAATATCCTTTGCCTGTATCTCATTCTCCGCTGCAGTCCGGTCGGATGTTATGAGGATCT
>CABIKM010000073.1 GCA_902196205.1 Candidatus Methylomirabilis lanthanidiphila
TGCGGCTTGCCGCACACACCGGCGGACCGTCTTGACGTCCACGTCGAGTCCCCGCGCGATCGCCGACTTCGACCACTTCTCCACGTCGAACAGCCGATGGACTTCCTGCCACAGCTCCTCGTTCAGCATCGTCTCCTCCCTGTGTGTGGTTTGCGCAGGGAGGCTAGCACAAGTCTGTGTCGTGCACGCTTCCATCTTCTTCCCTCCTTCTGTTGGCGGCGGGTAGGGAATTTTCAATGACCGCAGGGAGGGATTATTGCATGACCGCTGACACGTACAGCATGGGCGCAGGTGAAATACTCTCGGTCATGGACGAAATGATCGTCACCACCGTTCAGATTCAGGAGTGTGTCACTCAAATCAGCCACGGAAAGATCTGGGGTTCATTGGGCGGTCTAAGCGGAGGGCCGGTTTTCGTCTGGAGGAAGACGCCGATCTTGGTGGCCGAACTCGTCGGGTTTATCTATGAGTATCAAGAGACCTTGGATCTCATGTTGGTTCGTGCGGCCAGGGTTGTGCGAGAAGATGGCACCATCAGCTAAGCGAACAGCAGGCGCATCACACGCGATGGAGCCGTCGGTGCACTGGACTTCACATCTCCGCGGCTCATCGCGGACCATTCGCCGGGCATGAATTGCCTATGGCCACGATAGCGCCTAATTCGTTCGATCGAAGTAAGCCATTTTATCCGCTCGTGATGACCGTCCTGGCTCAGCTGCTTGGGTTCAAGGAACTGGCGGTTCGCGGTATAGTTGGCTGCCGCTCCATTGACGAGGTAATGTCACAATTCGGCGGGCCAGCGGTTGTCTCTGATCAAGCGCTTACCTCCCTGCGGCAATCCCTGGAAGCGGTGATGAGTCCCCTCGAACTCCGGTCAGAGTTTTCTGCAAACCACATTAGAGTAGATGTAAGCGAGATGGCCCGAGAGATCGCTCTAAACGGCACTTACCTAGCCGGGTCGCTTTTGTACGCCCTTGGTACTGTTTTCGTCCTTGCGCACGAAATGTCGAAAGATAAACCGTGGCACGATCAGGGGCCGTTGTGGGAGTTTCTCCGTCATTGCCGCCACGCGGCAGCTCACGGCGGGCGCTTCAATCTACTAAACGGCGAGCCACGGCGCCTTGCCAAGTGGGGACCTTTTGAAATCACGCGGTCACTTCAAGGTACGCCACTCTTTAAGCGCCAGGATGGTTCGGGAATGTTGTCTCCCGGTGATCCGATTCGTTTACTGTGGGATATTGAGCATGCGTACCCTCAAATGTCGGTTTAATGGCGTGACCGGTCTGGGAGGTAGGTAACAAAAAGTCCGGAGACATGGGTGACACCTTGTGGCGGGTAAGTTTGCCATATTCGTTCTCAATGCGCACGTCTCGTTCATGTAGCCGGCTGACGATAGGCGCGGGTGTTCGCCGAATAATTAACTATGCTTGAGATAGGGCAAAAAACCCCTGACTACCCGCATGGATATGGCTTCTGGCAATGCGGATGTGGGAAGAAAACAAAACCGCTGTATTTCGGTAACTACGCGCGGTACGCGAACGTCACGCACCACCCAAACCCAATGCAGGATCAGAAGCTACGACGTTATCTTCCCCAGATAAGCCGTAAGCGCAAGGCCGCCTCCCACGCAGTATCCGTGGGACATCCAGAACCCAAACCCAAGGGGGATCCCGATCTTCTTTCTTCGGTAGAGGTCGGTGACGTAGTTCCTGGCTTTGAAAAAGGGTGGGGTTATTGCCAGTGCGGCTGTGGCGGCCAAACACGAATATACAAGGGGGGCGCGCGTCGATTTATTGTGGGGCACTCTTCGAAGACGCCAGAGTTTCGATTAGCCCAGAGCCTTAGGGCGGCTGAGCAGGCCAGAGAAGCCGACTTTTCGCCCTATGACCGCATTGGGCGTTCCGTCCGTGGAACCCACTTTAGTCCGAAACTTGGCCGACCTGTCAACTTTATGTCTTTGTACGAGAAGAAGGCTTTCGAGATCTTGGACGATATGCAGAATGTTTTAAGCTTTGAAGAGCAACCATTTAATCTCTCATATTTCTATAATGGAAGTCAGTGCACATATGTTCCAGATGTCCTTGTCTGTGTTGCTGACGGCAGAAAGGTTCTATTAGAAATCAAACCAGAGAGCCGATTAGGGTCTCCGCGCGTCCAAGCCAAGCATGCTGCTGCTGAAGCATTTTGCCGAAACAAAGGAATGTTCTTTATGGTAGTGACGGAAAGCCAACTGTTTAAGGAACAGAGAATAGAATTCGGTGAACCATCGGTTGGAGCGTACGGCGTATCCGCCGCCGCTCGGCCGTAACCGTTAGGCCGCGCCCCTCCCTTGACCCAATAGGCATCGAATCGAGGTTGACAGAAATACGCCATAGGCGTATCATAGCCTTGTGTTTACCTTCATCGAGTCAGCGGCTTTCGATCGCGTGCGTGCTGTCTATCTCGACGATGACGAATACGCCGAGTTGCAACAGTTCTTGATGGAAAATCCAGAAGCGGGGGACGTTGTTCGCGGCTCCGGTGGCGTGCGAAAACTCCGCTGGGCACGCAAGGGCATGGGCAAGCGTGGCGGGTTGCGGGTGATCTATTTCGTACGCTACCAGTCTAACGAGTGCTGGATGCTCACTGTGTACGCCAAGGCCAAGCAAGATAACGTCCCCGCTCATATTCTCAAACAACTGAGGGAGGCATTCGAACGTGAGTAAGAAACTGACTGGGCGAGCACTGGCTCAATTCGAGGCCAAGCGTGATGTGTGGCAAGAAGTTGTGGACGGTGTGCAGGAAATCAAAGCGGGCGGTGGCAAGCGGGTTGTGGTTGAGCCACGCTCCCCCATCGTGCGTGCGCGTGTGAAGTCCGGTCTCACCCAAGCCCAGTTCGCCGCTTTATTAGGAGTCTCGAAACGGACGCTCGAGCAGTGGGAGCAAGGTCGTCGAGAGCCAAGTGGGGCGGCAAAGACGCTCATTCGGGTCGCAGAGCTGCATCCTGAAGTGTTGCGCGACATCGCAGCATGACCAGCTCAATCCCAGCCCAACTGAACCGCTGTACCCGACTGCCGCTCATTTGCGGTTCGGGACGAACACGAAACGCCTTGTTTGGGCGGAGGCAGGTGACCGGACGGTTAGCCTCGAGCCGGTGTTGAAATCAAGCCTGAATACTGCCTGATGGCAGCACGATACTTGAAGGCTGAAAACACCGACCTCTTTTCCAATGCCAAGCTCCTCTTTGAAAAGGTCACCGCAGAGCGGGCGTGCCTTATTAAAAAGGACTCCGAGCTTTACGAAGTCCGACCGGCAAGGAAAAAGTTGATGAGGCCAACAATAGGGTTGGGCACAACGCAGTGAATCGCACCGCTCAGCAGTAGGCTGTGTGGCGGCACAGGCGAAGACGGGGACTTGCGGGGGGAGCGATGATCGAGAAGATTGTGTGAAAGACGCGCCTGCAAGACTTCTTAGAAATTGTGGCAAACCTTGCGTGTCGGCTGTCCAATCTTCATACACTAGTGTCCTGAATCAGAAGTTCGATGAAGAAGTCGACGTCCTAAGTGTCGTCGTTCCCGCGAAAGCGGGAATCCAGACCCACGCTATTTCCTGGATTCCGGCTCGCGCCCGCCCTGCTGGCTTGGCGGGAATGACGGCCGGATATATGTCACGGATTTCAGACTCAGGACACTAGCAGGTTGTTGAAAAACTCGTTTTGCCATCATTACGGACGAAGTGAGGCAATCCCGTTTCCATAAAAAACAATAAGTTATAGATTGCTTCGTCGCAAAAATCGCTCCTCGCAATGACATATAAGGACTTTTTCAACACCCT
>CABIKM010000074.1 GCA_902196205.1 Candidatus Methylomirabilis lanthanidiphila
ATCCAGTGATAAGACAGGGTGGTCCGAAGAACGGACTGGCATCTTTGGGGATAAGTACACGCAACACTACGATAGGGGACCTAGTGGCACTGGAGTATCTCAGGAGCACGAGCCAGAGAATTCTAGATACGCTGGCTCATCGCAGGGCTCTTCATCGGCTTACTTCAGCTCTTCGAATAGCCCAGCATCCTCATCGTCTGGTCCCTCAATTTCCGGTGCTGTTGGCTTCCTCATCGTCCTCGGGATAGTCGCCGTCTTCATATATAACGCACTTTCTCCTACTTCATCTTCTCCGCCAATGGGGCAACGCACTGTCAAGCACATCAGCGGAATGCCCGCTGCGTTCTTAAGGTTATTTAGTGAATACGCTATGAAATCCAATAAAAAGGCGATTGCCTTAGCGATAGATAGCGAGGGAAAATGGGCGGCGGGATACTCGGCAGGTCACTCCTCCCAGTCCGAAGCAACTGAACGCGCATTGTCTGAGTGCAGGCAACGGCTACCTCGGTTTAATGTTCAGACGAGTTGTAAATTGTATGCGATAGGAACCAATGTCATTTTCACTTGGTAGATCTAACCGTTGGACGGCTGTGTCAGTGGGAACAGGACCTGGGAAGAGGTAAGCAGAACCCGGTCGGACCGGCGCAACTCCTTGAGTTAACGATAGAACATCGCAGAATCGCCGTGGCCCATCAATTTCAATCTTTCAATCGGTCAATCGGGGTCGGACCAACGCAACTGATTGATCTGACGAAGCCAGTCCGTAATATGGGCTCAGTAGAAGTAGCTTAACGCCGCCTTGTTTGCGACACAAAGCATGCGCTAAGGTTGAGAAAAGCGATGCCGCGTGCGAACCATTATTTCCTGCCTGGGCTTGTCTGGCATCTCACCCATCGTTGCCACGAGCGAGATTTTCTCCTCAAGTTTGTCCGAGACCGAAACAGCTATCGTGCCTGGCTGTACGAGGCGCGCAAGCGGTTCGGGCTCTGCGTGCTGAATTACATGATCACCTCCAACCACGTCCACCTTTTGGTAAAGGACACCGCCGAAGGGGTGATTGCCCACAGCATGCAACTGATCGCCGGTCGCACCGCACAGGCATACAATCGCCGAAAGTCACGTCTGGGAGCGTTCTGGGAAGACCGCTATCACGCCACTGCCATTGAGTCCGGAGTGCATTTCAATCGTTGCCTGGTGTACATCGACCTCAACATGGTGCGTGCCGGTGTCGTACAGCATCCTACAACGTGGCCGCACAGCGGGTATCTGGAAATCCAGCAGCCGCCCGAACGCTATCGCGTCATCGATCTTGCAGTGCTGAGCCGGCTTTGCGGTTTCGGTGACATTGCGCAATTTCACAAGGCGCACTGTGAGTGGGTTGAAGCAGGGTTGAGGGGAGATACGGCGGCGCGGGACGATCGCTGGTCTGAGTCGATTGCGGTCGGCAGCGAGAGTTTTGTTGAGCACGTGAACGCCGAAGTGAGCGTCCGGGCACACCACCGGCAGGTTGCCCTGGCCGATGGGTTATCTACACTTCGAGAGTCGGCCGAGCCTTACAGGAGCCATTTCGATAGGGACACTGAGGCTCTAAGGCCAACTAACACGGTTGCGTGGCAAACGATCGTTGAGAGAACAGAAGGTTAGCATGGGCCGACCCCAAGGGCCCCGTCTAAGGTCACGCTTGCAGCCCTGAATCGGGTCCTGCACGGCTTGGGAGTTTCCCCGGCAAAGCGCGGGGATCTCGCGCCCCTTCGCGCGGCGTAGACATTCAAAGTTTTCCGGCCAACTCAGCGCTCAATGCAGCCTAGTGTGGTCGCCGGTCGGCTCCGGCTGACCAGTCGCCGGAGTGTCGCCTTCCCTATTCGGTGTTCTACGAGCATGTCGAAGGCACGGTGACCATCCACGACATATTTCATACGTCTCGCAATCCTGCTAAATGGCGTCAGCGTCTTCCTTAAGCCGGCATGGTCGGCCCTATCAGGATTATGCCGACCGTTGGGGCGGCCTTTGCTATTGCAGCCCCTGTTGAAATTCCGTTGACAAGCCTGAGCAACGGCAGGAAAATCCCGCATATCGTGAGGATTTTTGGGCTGGCGCTATACAGACCAGCATAATCGTAGTTAGACGCCAAATAGCGAGGCCAAGAGGTGCCACGTTCAACGAGTGCAAAACCTAGCCGGCATAGGAAAAAGCGCTTCAAGCGCCTTCTCCATCCGAGCGTCAGATCCGCGCTGGACGTTCCACTTTCAATGGACGACAAGGTCTTCCTCAAGGAGTGGCCCTCTGTGTCAATATGAGTGAGACACCTACCCCCCTGTAAATTAGAGTAGAGGGCGGGGAGGAGAAAATACTATGCGACCTGAACCGATTCCAGCCAGCCAGGGC
>CABIKM010000075.1 GCA_902196205.1 Candidatus Methylomirabilis lanthanidiphila
CCATGACGGTCATCATCTTCGGCCGAATCCGCTTCACCGCCCCCTCGCTGATCGCCTCCTGGAGATCGTCCATGGTCCGCATCCGTCCCGCGCTACGCCACTTCTCGTATGCGTGGTCGAGGTAGAGGAGCATGATCACCCCCGTTTCGGCGTCGACGCCGGCCAGCGCGATGATCCCGACCCAGACCGCCACGCTTAAGTTATATCCGAGCAGATAGATGAGCCAGATTGCGCCGATGAGCGAGAACGGGACGGCGAGCAGGACGATGAACACCTTCGTGACGCTCGCCGTGTTGAAGTAGAGCAGAACGAACACGATCAGCAGGGTGAGGGGAATGACATATTTCAGGCGTTCTTTGGCCCGCTCCATATACTCGAACTGGCCGCTCCAGATGAGGTGATACCCCTGGGCGAGCTTCACCTGCTCGGCCACCACCCGTTGAGCATCGGCGACGTAGCCGCCGATGTCCCGGTCCGCGACATCGACATAGACGTAACCGACCAGCTCGGCGGCCTCGCTCCGGATCAGGGTGCTGCCGCTTGAGAGCTTCAAATCGACAAGCTGGGTGATCGGAACCTGTGCGCCCATTGGGGTTGACACCAACACGCGCTTCAGGCTGTCCAGGCTGTCGCGGAACCCCCTGAAATACCGAACGTTGACCGGGAACCGCTCTCGCCCCTCGATCGCGGTCGTGACGGTGCTGCCGCCGATGGCGGTCTCGATGACGTCTTCGACATCCGTCACGGTGAGGCCATAGCGGGCAATCTCATCGCGCTTGATCTCGAAATCGAGGTAGTAGCCGCCGGCCACACGCTCGGCAAACACATTCCGGGTGCCCGGGACAGACTTGAGCGCCGCCTCGATCTCCTGGCCGATGCGCTGAATCGTCTCCAGCTTGGGGCCGAGCACCTTGATCCCGACGGGGGTCCGGATCCCCGTGCTGAGCATGTCGGTCCTCGCCTTGATCGGCATCGTCCATGCGTTGGTGACGCCGGGAATCTGAAGGGCGTCGTCCATCTCGTCGATCAGCTTCTCCACGGTCATCCCTGTGCGCCACTGCTGCTCCGGCTTCAGGTTGATGACGGTCTCTATCATCTCCAGGGGCGCCGGGTCGGTGGCGCTGGTAGAGCGCCCGCCTTTGGCGAAGACCGACTCGACCTCCGGGAAGTGCTTGATGATCCGGTCCTGGATCTGCAAGAGCTGGGAGACCTGGGTGATCGACGCGCCCGGAAGCGCCGTCGGCATATAGAGCAAGGTGCCTTCGTACAGCGGCGGCATAAACTCCGACCCGAGTCTCAGAAAGACCGGGACCGTGGCCGCCATGGCGAAGAGGGCCATCACAAGGATGGTCTTCTTCCGCCTGAGCGCGAAGTGCACCACGGGCTGGTACGCCCAGATCAGGAATCGGTTGATCGGGTTCTTTTCCTCCGGTTGGATCTTGCCCCGAATGAGGAGCACCATGAGGAGCGGCGCCAGGGTCACGGCGAGGAAGGCGGAAAAGAACATGGCAAATGTCTTGGTAAAGGCCAGGGGACGGAAGAGCCGGCCTTCCTGCGCCTCCAGGGTGAAGACCGGCAGAAAGGAGACGGTGATGATCAGCAATGAAAAGAAGAGCGGCCGTCCGACCTGCTGGGCGGCTTCGATCAGGAGGCGAGTCCGGTCGATTGGCCGCCCCTCCCGCTCCCATTCTTCCAGCCGCGTGTGCGCATTTTCCACCATGATAATGGCGGCATCGATCATGGCGCCGATGGCAATGGCGATTCCGCCCAACGACATAATGTTGGAGCCCAGCCCGATGTAGTACATTGCGATGAACGACATCAGGATGGCGACAGGCAGCGTGAGAATGGGCACCAGAGCGCTGCGGACATGAAACAGAAACACAATAATCACCAGGCTGACGATCAGACTTTCCTCGATCAGCTTCTCCTTGAGGGTGCCGATGGAGCGGTAGATCAGGTCGGATCGGTCGTAGGTGGTCACGATCCTGACGCCATCCGGCAGGGACGGTGTGATCTGCTGAATCTTGCCCTTGACCCGCTGGATCACGTCCAGGCTGTTCTCACCATACCGGATCACGACGATACCGCCGGCCACTTCGCCCTGGCCATTCAACTCGGAGGCGCCACGGCGGATGTCCGGCCCAAGGCCGACCCGACCGATATCACGGACCAGGATCGGGGTGCCCCGTTCGTCGGTGCCAACGACAATCGCCTCGACGTCCTTGATAGATTTGATGTAGCCGAGTCCCCGAACCATATACTCGCGTCCGGTAAACTCCACCACCCGGCCGCCGGTGTCGTTGTTCCCCTTTCGGATCGCCTCAATGACTTTCTCGATGGGCAGCCTGAAGCCCAACAGCGTGGCAGGATCGATGGAGACCTGATACTGCTTGACGAAGCCGCCAACCCGCGCCACCTCGGCCACGCCGGGGACGGACAGGAGCCAGTGATGCACGTACCAATCGTTCAACGTCCGAAGTTGGGCCAGATCGTGCCGGCCGGTCTCGTCTACCAGCGCATATTCAAACCCCCAGCCTACGCCGGTGGCATCCGGCCCCAGAACCGGGGTGACGCCCCGGGGCAGCCTGTCCTGCACTCCCTGCATATACTCGAGCACCCGGGTCCGGGCCCAGTACAGATCCGTGCCGTCCTGAAAGATGATATAAACAAAGGAGAGGCCAAAGAAGGAGAAGCCGCGGACTACCTTGACCTTCGGGGCCGAGAGGAGCGCGGTGACAATCGGATAGGTGATCTGATCCTCCACGAGCGTCGGGCTCCGCTCTGCCCACTCCGTTTGGACAATGACCTGGACGTCGGACAGGTCAGGGATGGCATCCAGGGGCGTATGTCGCAGCGCCCAGATCCCCCAGGCAATCGCGAAGACAGTGAAGAGGCCGATGATGAATCGGTTGGTGGCGCTCCACTCAATTAACCGCGAGATCATCGTTTGCGTCTCTTGCGTCGTCGCGTCTATCGCGTCGGTTGCGTTCATGGCGTCATTGCGTCTGTTGGGTCGGATTGGCGCGACGACGCGATAGACCCGATAGACTCACCCTTCGGATTCTATTTCTTGCCCATCTCCATGCCGGGCATGGCCCCCATTCCACCGACGGCAGTTTTGAGCTGGCTTTCGGAGTCGATCAGGAAGTTTGCCGAGGTCACCACCCGCTCGCCGGCCGATAGACCCGTCAGGATTTCGGCGTAACCGTCCACCCTGGCGCCCACATTCACGTCACGAGGCTCGAAGGTTCCCTGCCCCTTGTCGATAAAGACCAGTTGCTGGGTTCCGCTGTCCAGGACCGCCTCATCGGGCACAACCAGACGCTTGCCCAACGGGACCTTCAACCCGACGTTGGCATACATCTGGGGTTTGAGTTTCCAGTCGTTCGTGTTGGCCAACTCGAAGCGGACCTTTACAGTCCGAGTTTTCTCTGTCAGGACCGGATAGATGTAGCTCACCTTGCCACGAAACACCTCTCCGGGGTAGGAGCCCAGTGTCACGCTGGCCTTCTGGCCGAGCTTGACCAGAGGGACCTCATATTCATAGATCTCCCCCTGGACCCAAACAGTAGAAAGGTCGGCGACCTTATAGAGAGCTTCGCCGGGCATCACCTTCTTACCGCGAAACGCCATCTTTTCGATGACGACCCCATTAATGGGCGAGTCAATCGTCACGCTTTTACGGGGCGTCCCGGTTCGCTCAAGGGCGGCGATCTCCTCGTCGCTGATGTCCCAGTACTGCAGACGCCGTCTCGCCGCATCGACCAATGTAGCTCCCCCCGACGCAATGTCTGCGAAGCGGCTCTTGGCCAGCGTCTCCCTCGCCCGCAGCGCCTGCAGATACTCCTCCTGGGTCGAGACCAGATCCGGACTGTAAATGGTGAGGAGCGGTTGGCCCTTCTTCACGCGCTCTCCAGTGAAATTCACCAGCAGGCTCTCGATCCACCCCTCGATTTTGATATTGACTTCGGCCAGGCGTCTCTCATCGAACTCCACCACTCCCACGGTCCGAATCGTCCGTTCAATCGATCGGTATTCAACCACGCCGGTCTTCAGCCCGATCAACTGCTGTCGCTCCGGGCTGACCATCACCGATCCCGGAGTCATCTGCATCTCGCCGGCAGCCGTCTGCGTCTCCTGCGAGGCCGGCATCGACATGCCGTCGTGTCCGGTGTGTTCGCCTTTCTGTTGGGACTGGGCGAGTGGCGCTCGAGGAGGTGGCATGTCGCCTCCGGATCGATCCTTGGGCGACATGCCACCCGCATACCACACTAAGAAGATCCCTACGGAGGCGGCCGCCAAGACGCCCCACGCGATGATCGACTTTGTCCTTTGCATTCATTCCTCCCGAGGACAGGGTATAGGGTGTAGGGTTTAGGGTGTAGAGTAGACCGCGGCGCCGACGACCCACTCCAACCGCGCCAGGCTTGCCTGATACTCTCCCATCGTCCGGTAGTACTCCTTCTCGAAATTGAAGAGCGTCAGACGGTTATCCAGCAGGGTAAGAAAGTCGACCTTGCCTACCTGATAGCCGGCAACGGCGGAGTCCAATGACAGTCTGGCTTGTGGAATCATGCCGGTCTCCAGCAGATCAATCAGCTTGCGTCCCTTCTCAACATCAGCCATCAACTCCTTCACCATCGAGACCACCTCGTTTCTGGTCGCCTGATACTGCTCCCTGGCCGAATTGACCAACGCCGAGGTCTCCGCAACCTGCCGGTCCTGCTTGGTCCTGAAGTAGAGGGGGATATTAATCGACACCCCCGCTGAGAAGAAGTCAGATCGCCTCGTCACGGCAGCGTCTTCCCGGAAGGCGTAGCCCAGGCTCATCGTGAGATCCGGGAAATATCGCTTTCTGGCAAGCGCATTGGCCGCCTTGGTCCGCTCGATCTCCTCCTGGAGCCCTTTGAGCAGGGGCCGGTTCTCCAGGGCCTTGGTCTGGAGCGTCGTGAGTTCCATCGTCGCCTCGGTCATGGACACGTCCTCAGTCCGACCGAGGGGCGTTTGGGGGGGACGGTTCAGGATCGCATTCAGCCTGGCGCCTGCGCCTTGACGGCTCTGCTCCAACCGGATCTCCTCGTCGAGTAATTTCGACAGCTCCACCTGGGCCTTCAGGACATCCTGCTGAACCCCCTTGCCGACGCTGTATTTCGTCTCAGCAATCTTGACAAATTGTCTCAGCAACTCACGGTTGTTCTCCACGATCTCCAGTGAGCGCTCGATGGCGTACAGTTCATAGAAGACCTCTTTGACCCGTCGCACAATCTCGTTTCGCTTATCCCGATACGCCAGGCCAACGGCGTTGGCCTCGCGTTGGGCCACCTCGCTTCGCAGGCCCAGCTTCCCGAAGAAGGGAAACGCCTGAGAGATGCCGAGCTTCTTCATCGTCATATCTTCCTGGGTGAAGGCGAAAGAGTTGGTGGGAAGGTTTTCGATCTCAAAGCTCAGCATCGGATCGTCAAGCGACCCTTCCTGGGAAGGCCGCTGTCTCGCCGCATCCCATCTCTGCTCCTCAGCCCTGATCTCCGGATTGACCGCGAGGGCCTCCTGGATGAGCGGCTGGAGGCGGAGTACCTCCTCGGCTGCGGCCGCCTCGCCTCCCGCCCCAACGGCCGCAATGCCGGCAACAAGAATGAGCACACCGATTTTCAAAACCATCGTCATCTCCCCATGTTCACGCACAATCCTGCCACTTACCCGAACATCTCGTTTGATCCGACATCATGTAGTGCTTCGAAAGTCTCTTACTCCGGTCCCGAAATCCCCCCGTTCCCCCCTTTTAAAAAGGGGGGTTGGGGGGGATTTTGCTGGGCGTTATACCTTTCATCCCCATGGGCGCGCCAGCGGCGCATGCGGTATTCCCCTCTCCCCCAACAGGGGGCGAGGGTATCTTATTTGTGGCTGTCACTGATTGGGCGCTGGAGTTGGATTGAACGAGTGAGGCGCCACGCATGTCGAGCGCTGTCAGGATTCCGGCCAGGATCATCGACGGGGTCGGCGGGCAGCCGCCAACAACCACATCGACCGGCACAAT
>CABIKM010000076.1 GCA_902196205.1 Candidatus Methylomirabilis lanthanidiphila
CACTGTCCAGCGGACACCCGGTAGCATCCACCTTCACTCCCACTGGGGTATTCGGGCACTTATCAGCACTGTCCGGCACACCATCCCTATCAGCATCAGGAGCCGCCTGGGGAGTTAACGCCGCGCAGAGAAGTGCGCCCGCCACCGCTCCGGCGCCCGCCCCTATCCCAGCCTCCCTTCCCCCCGCTGCGCCCGCCCCAATTGCGGCGCCGGCGGCGCCGCCGGCTACTGAGCAAATGAGCGCATTATACCAGGGTCGTTGGCTCGCGCAGCCTGTCAGAAACAACACTGCGACAACGACTGCAGCCTTCAATTTTTTCATGCTCTCTCCTCCCATGATTTGAAAGGCATTCATTGCAATAGCTGCGTTCTTCGTAGTTTCGCATTGCGGTGCAATACATTCACCTGATGGATAATGTCTTGTATATCGAGGCGGGGTTTCTGTCAATGTAAAAAGATTTACAACAAATTCTTTGTGATACCGGACACAGACGATTACTGTCTCCGGCTCCTACGCGCTTGACTTCATGCCGAACAATGCTGTATAAAATAAGCAACTAAAGGTCATATAAAGGGCGTATGAATCGAAGGAGCTGAGGATCTTTCGCGACGACGCAATCCGGTCGTATCGTTTTCGGTCCTGCGCCTGTTCTTGCCCACCAGGGCGGGAAAGGAATGCGCCTAGAGATGATGGTCACTATCCTCAGTGCCGCTTTTGCCGGGGCGGTCATCGCAGGTACGATCCCTTCACATGTTCCGCCAAGATCTTCCCTTGCAACGTCGGCATTCCCTCACAGTTCGAAGGGCGTCAGAATGGGCTGGGGTAATGCGAATCCGTAAAGCCATTATACCCGCAGCGGGTTTGGGGACGAGGTTCCTCCCCGCAACCAAGGCGCAGCCAAAAGAGATGCTCCCGATCGTGGACAAGCCGACCATCCAGTACGTGGTAGAGGAAGCCGCTGCGTCGGGAATCGAGGACATCATTATCGTGACCGGTCGAGGGAAGGATGCCATCGAGAACCACTTTGACCGATCGATGGAGTTGCAGATTGCGCTTGATCGACAGGGCAAAAAGGAGCAGTTGCGGGAGATCGAGCGAATCTCCGAGTTGGCGTCGTTCTGTTACATCCGTCAGGAGGAGCCGCTCGGCTTGGGGCACGCGATCCTGACGGCAAAGGCGCTTGTGGGAGATGAACCCTTTGCGGTGTTGCTTGGAGACGACATCATCGATTCTGAGGTCCCCTGCCTGGGGCAGATGATTGCCGCGTTTGAACGGTATCGATCCTCGATCATTGCCGTGCAGCAGGTCAGCAAGGAGGAAACCAGCAACTACGGGATCATCGATTCCAGGTCGATTGAGGATTCGATCTATCAAATCCTGGATTTGGTGGAGAAGCCGTCTCCCGAGTCGGCCCCGTCCGACTTGGCCATTATCGGACGCTACATTCTGACGCCTGAAGTCTTTGCGGCGCTTGAGCGGACCATTCCGGACGCAGGTGGAGAGATCCAGCTTACGAACGGCTTACGGGCGTTGTTGAGAACACAAGCGATGTATGGGCTCGCATTCCGCGGGCGCCGGTATGATGCCGGGAGCAAACTGGGTTTTGTGAAGGCAACCGTACAGTTTGCGCTCAAGCGTCCGGATCTGGCGCCGGGGTTGCGGGCATATCTGAGAACACTCAGCCTGGACGAGGTGGGCGCGACGGCGGAGCAGGACCGAGACCGGTCTTGAGCCCTGTCGGCGCTGTCGAAAGATTTAACGAGGAGAACTGAAGACCGTGGCGGACGAGAAGACGGTAGAAGGTACAGAGCAGACGTCGGTTCCCGACGCCGAGAACCTCGAGACCAAAACCGAGGCGCAGGCGCGAAAGGTGCCTGAAACGATCCCGCTCCTGCCGGTGCGAGACGTGGTGATCTATCCCTTCATGATCTTGCCTCTCTTCATAGGACGAGAAAAATCGGTTCGAGCGGTAGATGAATCGCTGTCGAGGGATCGTCTCATCTTGCTGGTGGCACAGCGGGATGCTGAGAAGGAGGATCCCGGCGCCGATGAGATTCACTCAGTCGGAACCGTCGCGATGATCATGCGGATGCTCAAGATGCCGGACGGGCGGGTGAAGGTACTGGTTCAGGGCCTTTCCCGCGCAAAGGTCATGGGAATTGAGCGGCGGGAACCCTACTTTGAGGCGAGGATCACCGAGGTCCCCGAAACGGATCTGGTCACGTCGGCCGTTGAGGTGGAGGCCATGATCCGTTCGGTCAAAGAGTTGGTGAGTAAGGGCGTCGCCCTCGGAAAGCAGATCTCGTCGGATGTGGTGGTGATCATCAATAACCTTGAGCACCCGGGCCGTCTGGCCGACCTCGTGGCCAGTCACCTGGATCTCAAAATGGAACAGGCCCAGGAGGTGCTGGAGCTGTTTGATCCGATCCCGCGCCTGAAGCGGGTCAGCGAGTTGCTGAGCAAGGAACTGGAGGTGCTCGAGGTACAACATCGCATTCAGAGTCAGGCTCGGGAGGAGATGGACAAAACGCATCGGGAGTACTACCTCCGCGAGCAGTTGAAGGCGATCCAGAAAGAGCTGGGTGAGACCGACGACCGAAACCAGGAACTGAAGGAGTTAGAGCAGAAAATCCGGAAGGCCAAAATGCCTGAAGCGGTCGAGTCTGAGGCGAAAGCGCAGCTCGGGCGGCTCAGTCGGATGCATCCCGATGCGGCGGAGGCCTCCGTTATCCGGACCTATCTTGACTGGCTGATCGAGTTGCCCTGGAATCGGCCGACCAAGGACAAGCTGTCCATCAAGCAGGCGTCCAAAATTCTCAACGAGGACCACTACGACCTCGAAAAAGTGAAGGAGAGAATCCTCGAATACCTGGCGGTTCGCAAGCTGAAAAAGAAGATGAAGGGGCCGATCCTGTGCTTTGTCGGCCCGCCAGGGGTTGGGAAAACCTCGCTTGGCCGGTCTATTGCCCGCGCCCTGGGACGTAAGTTTATCCGGATCTCATTGGGTGGTGTCCGCGACGAGGCGGAGATCCGCGGCCACCGGCGGACATATATTGGGGCGCTGCCTGGTCGTGTCATTCAGGGGATCAAGCAGACCGGATCGAACAATCCTGTCTTCATGATTGACGAGGTGGATAAGGTGGGGGCCGATTTTCGGGGTGATCCCTCCTCGGCCCTGCTGGAGGTACTGGACCCGGAGCAGAACTATAGCTTCAGCGATCACTACCTTGGCGTTCCCTTTGATCTCTCTAATGTGATGTTCATCTGTACGGCCAATCTTGCCGATCCGATTATCTCGGCGTTGCGCGATCGGCTGGAGATTATCGATATCTCCGGATATACCGAGGAGGAGAAGCTCCACATCGCCAAGCGGTACCTGGTTCCGAGACAGTACCGGGAACACGGGATCGACGACAAGCGCCTGTTGATTACCGACGAGGCGATCCTGAAGATGATCAACGAATATACTCGGGAGGCCGGGCTCCGGAATCTTGAGCGGGAGGTTGCGACCATCTGTCGGAAGGTGGCCCGCCTTGTGGCGGAAGGCCAGAAGGGGCAGACCAAGGTGACGGCGGCCGCGCTGCAACGGTTCCTGGGCGCGCCGAAGTTTCTGGCCGATCCGGAACAGGAGTCCGACGAGGTCGGCGTCGCGACGGGTCTCGCGTGGACGCAGACGGGTGGAGATATTATCTACATCGAGTGCAGTATCCTGCGCGGGAAAGGCAATCTTTCCCTTACCGGGCATCTCGGCGAGGTGATGAAAGAGTCGGCTCAGGCGGCGCTGAGCTATGCGCGGTCGCGGTCTGCCGACCTGGGGATCAAGGATGACGTGTTCACCAAATGTGACATCCATATCCACGTCCCGGCTGGAGGAATTCCCAAGGATGGTCCGTCGGCCGGCATCACGATGGCTGTTGCGCTGCTGTCGGCCCTGACCAAAGTCCCTGTGAGACGGGACGTGGCGATGACCGGCGAGGTGACCCTTCGCGGCAAGGTCCTGCCGATCGGCGGGATCAAGGAAAAGGCGTTGGCGGCGCGAAGAATGGGGATTCATACGGTGATAGTCCCGGCGAGGAACGACAAGGATGTCAAAGAGCTGCCTGCGAACGTCAAGCGGGGCATGGAGTTTGTATTTGTCGACCATATGGACCGGGTGCTCGACATTGCTCTGACCAAGCGGACCCGGACCAAGCGACGGCTCGCGGTGGCCCTTAGCGCCAAATCCCCCCTTCCCCCCTTTCGCAAAGGGGGGCTAGGAGGGATTTCACATCCGAGGCCTCTGAACCGCAGGCCCCCTGCACGGGAGAGGCAACCCGGTGTCTGACGTTCAAACAGTCCGCATTGTTCCCTTGGGCGGCCTGGGGGAGATCGGATTGAATATGATGGTCGTCGAGGCGGCTGACGACCTCCTGGTGATCGATGCCGGGTTGATGTTCCCGGACGAGGAGATGTTCGGGATCGATCACGTGATCCCGGATATGAACTATCTGCTTGCGCATCGGGAGAAGATACGAGCCGTACTGCTCACGCACGGCCACGAGGATCATACCGGCGCGCTCCCCTATCTGCTGCGCGAGATGAAGGTGCCTGTCTATGGCACGCGCCTCTCGCTGGGGCTGGCGGCGGAAAAACTGAAGGAGGCGAATCTCCTGGCGGATGCCGACCTCAAGGCGGTTCGGCCCCGCGACCGCCTTCGGTTCGGTCCCTTTGAGGTTGAATTCCTCCAGGTCTGCCACAGCATTCCCGACGGCGTAGCGCTGGCGATCGGAACGCCCGCCGGCATGATCGTACACACCGGCGATTTCAAGTTCGACCAGAGCCCGGTGGATGTCCAACTGACCGATTACCGGCGGCTGGCCGAGCTCGGGGATGGCGGTGTGCTGGCATTGCTCTCGGACAGTACGAATGCGGGCCGGGACGGCTTCACGCCGTCAGAGGCCGTGGTGGGGCGCGCATTCGACGCGATCTTTCGAGAGGCGCAGGGACGGGTGATTGTGGCCTGTTTCGCCTCCAACATCCATCGCGTCCAACAGATCTTCGATGCGGCAGCCGCGCTGGGAAAGCGGGTCGCGGTGTGCGGGAAGAGCATGATGGCCAATACGCGGATCGCTGCGGAGTTGGGGCGGCTTCGGATACCCGATGACGCGCTTGTGAGCTTGGACGAGCTGGAGCGGCTGCCGGTTGGCCGGCGGGTGATTGTGACCACCGGGAGCCAGGGCGAGCCGCTGTCCGCTATCGCCAGAATGGCCGCCGCGGAACACAAACAGGTCCAGGTCTCGCCCGGCGATACGGTCGTCTTTTCGGCGCGCGTCATCCCTGGCAACGAAAAGTCGATCGCTCGAACGATCAACGGCCTGTACCGACAGGGCGCCCGCGTCATCACCGAGGAGACGTCCCAGGTGCATGTTTCTGGACATGCCAGCCGGGAAGAGCTGAAGCTGATGTTGAATCTGATCCGTCCCACCTTCTTTGTACCGATTCACGGAGAGTACCGCCACCTGCGCCTGCACGCTCAGATAGCGCGGGAGGTCGGGGTATCGGAAGCCCGGACCCTTGTGATCGAGGACGGCGATATCCTCGAGTTCGACGGCCCCGACGCTCGGATCGTCGGGAAGGCGCCTGTCGGTCGGATCTTTGTGGACGGGAAGGGGATCGGCGATGTTGGGGATGCTGTGATTCGCGACCGACAGCGATTGGCGCAGGAGGGGGTAGTCGCCGTGGTCCTGGCTGTCGATCGCCATTGCCGCAAACTGGTGACAGAGCCTCAGATCGTGTGTAGCGGGTTCGTCCACGCTCAGGACTCGAAGGCGCTTACCGACGGTCTCAAAACGCTGGTCGCCTCCGTCCTGGAAAGCGCGTCTGAAGAGGACCGGGCCGATCTGCGCGTCATAGAGCAACGGATCAAGACGGCGGTCAAGAGGCAGTTACAGAAAGAGATTGAACGGCGGCCGATGATCCTGTCGGTGATCGTAGAGGTCTAATGAAGGAGGCGGGTGATGGCGACTGAAAGCATGCCGGAGTCGATGTCGACCCAAGGGGCGCCGCGTAGAGGTGATCGATCGGCGGAGACCCAGATCGTCGCACATCCTAAAACACACGAGGTAGCGGGTATTCTCGGGATCGCTGTTGCCCTTTTCCTGCTGGCGAGTCTGCTGTCCTACAATTCCCTTGATCCCTCGTTCTTCAACTCCGGAGGCGGTCCAGGGCATCAGGTGCACAATTATGGGGGGCGATGGGGGGCCGAGCTTTCCGGCGATCTTCTGGAGTTACTCGGGGTCGGCGCGCTGGCCCTGCCCTTCTTTCTCATTCTGTTCAGTTGGCGATTTCTCAGCGTCAAGACCACACCGAGTGTCGCCTGGAAACTGGTCGGGTGCGTACTGCTTCTGGTGAGCCTCGGATTGCTGGCTCGACTGTTTGTCGAGACGGGCCTACTCGACGGACGAAGCTGGGAACGTCCTGGTGGTTTTGTCGGCGAGGAATTACATCGGATCTTCAACCCCCTGGTGGGTCGCGCCGGCCTGCCGTTGCTGGGGCTCACAAGCCTCCTCCTTGGTGTGGTATGCCTGAGCAGTCGACCGCTTTCGGGTATCTCTGTTGGGTGCCGGAATGTCGTGGAGCGGGTGGTGACTCGCATCAAGGAACGGCGGGCGGCAAAGGCGCAACTGCCTGGTCGAATCCGGCCGCCCTATACGCCTTCTGCTGAGGAAGAGCCTCGGGCAGAGAGCCGACCGACTCCTGTCGTGGCGGTCGAGCCTGTCGAAGCAGGGGCGGCACACGAACCGGTCCTACGGCAACTTGAGCCCTCGACAGCCGATGATCTTCCGCCGCAGGGGTCCTTTCCTTTCGCGGTGCCGGAAGAGGGCTTTCAGATCCCGCCGCTCTCGTTGCTCGATCTGCCGACGGCGGCTGAGAGCGGGCTTTCCGATGAAGAGCGGGAGGCAAACGCGGCGATCCTCGAACGCAAGCTGCTGGACTTCGGGGTCGAGGGGAGGGTCGCGCAGGCTCAGCCCGGACCTGTCATCACTCGATATGAAATCGAACCCGGCCCTGGGATCAAGATCAACCGGATCGTCGCGTTAGCCGACGATCTGGCGTTGGCCCTCCGGGCGCTGAGTGTGCGCGTTGTGGCGCCGATTCCCGGAAAGGCGGTCGTAGGAGTGGAGATCCCGAACCGTCGTCGCGCGGTGGTGCATCTGCGCGAGATACTGGCGTCCAGGGCATTTGAGGGTTCTGCGGCGCACCTGCCGCTTGTTCTCGGGAAGGATATTGCCGGCGAGCCGTATGTGGTCGATCTTGGACAGATGCCGCATCTGCTCATCGCCGGGGCGACCGGTTCGGGCAAAAGTGTCTGCCTGAATGCGTTGATTGTCAGTCTGTTGTACAAGGCCACCGCTGAAAGCATACGTCTGCTGCTGATCGATCCGAAACGGGTGGAGCTGTCCACCTATGACGGGATACCGCATCTGGCTGAACGCGTCGTCTGCGATCCGAAAGAGGCGTCGAAGCGGCTTCAGCGCCTCGTGATCCACATGGAGGGACGATACAAACTGTTTGCCAGGATCGGGGCCAGAAATATCGTCAGCTATAATCGATTGGTCCGGATCGCCAGACGGGAAGGCGGCGGCGAGGTGTTTCAACCGCTTCCGTACCTGGTGGTGGTCATCGACGAATTGGCCGACCTGATGCTGACCGCTGCTGCCGACGTTGAACGCTCTATTGCCAGACTGGCCCAGATGGCCAGGGCGGTGGGCATCCATCTGATTGTGGCCACGCAGCGCCCGTCGGTCGATGTGATTACCGGGATCATCAAGGCGAATTTCCCGGCCAGACTCGCATTCCAGGTCTCCTCAAAGGTCGATTCCCGAACGATCCTCGACATGAATGGCGCCGAGCAACTGTTGGGCGACGGTGATATGCTGTTTATCCCGCCTGCGAGTTCAAAGCCGCACCGAATCCATGGATCATTTGTATCCGATATCGAGATCAAGCGCGTCGTCGATTTCCTGAAGGCGCAAGGGAAGGCCGAAGAGTTTCCGTGGTCGTTGCTGCCGGCCGAAGAGGAGCTGGAATCATCGGGGAATGAAGAGGACGAGCTGTACCGACAGGCGGTCGATCTGGTGGTTGCCACTCGCCAGGCCTCGATCTCTCTGATTCAGCGGCGGCTGAGGATCGGCTTTAACCGAGCAGCACGAATGATCGAGCGGATGGAGCATGAACGGATCGTGAGTCGTGTTGAAGGTGGCGGGCCGCGTGAGGTCCTCATTGAACAACGGAATCCGTAGCTACGCAAATCCTCCCAGTCCCCCCTTTTATAAAGGGGGGTGCGGGGGGATTTTAGGTGCGAGGTGGGATGTGTGAAGTGCAAGACATCTAGTGCGGCCATAGTACTACTGGGAATGGTGGTGTTGAGCAGTTCACCCGTCTGTGCTCTTGACCCAACCCCCAACCCCCAACCCCCGCTTCCGTGT
>CABIKM010000077.1 GCA_902196205.1 Candidatus Methylomirabilis lanthanidiphila
CGCAGGGAGGGATTATTGCATGACCGCTGACACGGTAAGTCTGTTTCTCCGAACGGGCAACATCCGCGATTTCGCATTTGCGCGGTCAGTGCCGCGCAGTGTCAAGACCCCTCACGGGCTACCTGCGGCAGAAGGCTTCCGCGAACACGTTAACCAGAACCCCCCCTGTGAGATCGGCGACGGATCCTGGTTTGCTACCATCGACGAGGTTTGGCGTCTGCCTTAACTAGCGCCCTCCATCCACCTGTTCACCGCCTCCCCAACGCCTCTGGCAAATGCTTCTTCTGCTTCACGGAGAGCCCTTCTTGCCTTTTCGAATCGCCCCGTAGCGGCCGTTGTGGTCCGCAAGCCAGCACGGTCGATTGGCAGGACGACGTCCAGGACTCGGCTCTCCTCCACTGCAGGATAGGCGATGCCGGAGTTCTCCTTGACAATCTGTTCTGTCGCGAAGCTATGACGCAGCAGATGGGCCAGCACTAGCGGCCGGATTTCATCTCGGCACCGCAGGACCGCAAAACCAGTGGAGCAGATCGCCCCGTCTAACTCGCGCGGTACGACTCCGATGGTCCGTCGCTCTGGCCGAACAGTCGAGACCAATACATCCCCTGCCTGTACTCGCTTCCGAGCCCGCGAGGGGGCTTCAGAACACGGCACCTGCTTGGCTCTAACCGAGTAGCTCTCTCCGTCGACATCTGATATTTCGATGTAAGGAAACGAACGATCTGCGCCGAGGCGTGCGGGATTAAACCGTTCGCCACATAAGTCCGCCACGTCACGGACTCGAACCATACCTCCATTGTCCCCGTCAATCCGCCGTCGAACGGCGGTCGACAAACCCGCGTTGAATACCGCATCCCACCTGGCAGCCGTGAAATCAAGGCAGCCCACGCGCGTAAAAGGCAGTGTGCGCTGTCCCTCCCGCGCTTCGAAGATCTCCGGCAACTGGTTCTTTCCCCTCGACACCTTGATCCGCGTCGCCCCTCGTGTTTGCACCTCGTAGCCTACGCTCTCACAAACTGCAAAAAACACATTGCACGCCGACCGACTGGCTCTCAGTCGCTTCGTCAGATGCAGGACCGACATCTTCGTCGTCGTACCCGCCATGCCAAATGTCACCGCTGGCAGCGAGACGATGCTTCGAATCTCCGCACGCTCGAACAGTGCCCGTCGCATGTCTTCGAAAACCCCCTTGTTCGTCAGGATCGAGTCCGGCACAATCGCGACGAGATGGCCACCGGGTGCCAGCCAATCAAGGTATCTCTCGAGGAAAAGCAACTCGGAATCGAGCGCACGTGCCCGCTTCGATATCCACTCCGTCGCAATTTGGTACTTGAGCAACTGTGTCCCATCGAAGCGAGCTCCGAAAGGCGGATTCGTAAGGATGAGCGTCGCTTTACTTTCCAACGACGCCATAAGTTCTCCGTCTGCGCCCGTTCGTGCAAGACTATTTGCCAGATGCAAGTTGACTTTCGCGGCACCAAACATGGCAAGGTTGGTGAGGGCAAGGCGCAACATTCTCTCACTCTTATCGATCCCAACCACGTTACTCTCTAAAGCCTTAGCTACTAGCTCGCGCGCAGCCTCAACTCCCCGCACCCTCCGGCACTCGGAGTACAACACCTTTAGAGCTTCCGTGAGGAAGGTCCCGACTCCGCAGGACGGGTCCAGGATGACGCCAGCGCTTGCTACGGCGTCGGGGTCCAGCAGTGACTGTCGCATCTCGTCCGAGAGGGAACCGACCCCGACCCGTACCATGAAACGGACTACTTCGTTGGGGGTCAGGTACTGTCCTAACTCCTTCTCCTGGACGAAGGAATCTGCGATGAACTGCCCGAACGCATCATTCAGAACATCAATACTCTCGAGACCTCGAACACATTGAAGAACATCCGGCTCCCGTAGAGGATCGAAGCAGCCGATCAAATCCAGGGCTAGTTCGTTTTCGTCGCCCCGCAGTCGGAGTTCGAAGTCGCTGGGCTTCATCTCGTGGGAAAGGGAAACAGGCGCGAAGGCCTGAAACTGTTGGGCAACGAACTTGCGCAGGCCCTCCGCCACTCGCGCCGACGAGTACGCGATGTATCGCCCTATTCCTGGGCCCGCGTGCGTAGCGGACATGACGTGCGCGAACAGCAGCTTTGCTAGTTCGTCAAGCGCCTCTTGGCGCGACGACAGCCTCCCTCGTCGATGAAAAGCCTCGCGGAGCTTTCGGCACGTTGCTGCCACCGCACGACGTAGTCGCTCGTCGCGAGACCCATCGGGCCATTCAAACAGACTCGATTGGGACCCGTATAGGTGATGAGCTCGCTCAGCGACCACCCTCAACCGCCCCTCGAACTCTGGACGAGGACGGGAGAGTCCCGCGTACCAGCGGCCCAAGGAAGACTTTGATACACCAAGCTCCCGCGCTAAAGACTGGCGCGCGTCAGCCTTTCCCGCCGTCGCCTGATCGATGAGCTTAGCAAACGGGTTTCGGTGTTTCTTTGGCATCCATTTATAATACACGATGTGTCACATGTCTGCAAGTCCCCCTCACCACGCACCCTGCGGACTTGACAAGGTCCTTGAAAAACAGAAGAATCGCCCCAGTCGTCAAACGTGTCGGATGGTGATATATTGTTAATATACGCAATGGGTAGGCTGCTACAGAACGGAATAAGTGGCCAAAAAATCCACCATTGTGTCCGCAGTATACGGAGTATGGAGTGAAATATGAGTGAGAAGAAGGGATGGTCGGGTCAAGTCTTTTTT
>CABIKM010000078.1 GCA_902196205.1 Candidatus Methylomirabilis lanthanidiphila
CACCAGGTGTCTCAAAATCATTGACACATTCCGCAGACGGCGTTCCGTGCTGTTTACTACAACGCGTTGCTTGACCTCGATGCGCCGTTTCACTTGGTGCTGTCCGCCTGCGTGCCGAACGACCCGGACGAGGACGTAAAGATCGCAACCATCGCCCGAGAAATCGATCGCTACTTCTCGTTGCTTCAGCTCCAGAGCGCTTACGATAGCAATGAGTTTGCCGATTCGCTCTTCCGCATTTCGGATGCAATTCGGGGGAAGACAGTAGACGCCTATCGCACGGCATTCGACGCGCAACTGACAGCGATGATCGCTGCTCGCCGCAACGTAGAGGGTGCGGAACCTCTGAGCTATGCGGCTTTCAAACAGACCGGCATTAACCTGAACACGCGTTTCAAGCGGTACTTCTTTGCACGGGTCGATGAGTTCTTAGCGGAAAACATGAACCTGAATCCGAAACACCCGATTGCAGACCTCGTGACCAAGACCGGTGCGAAGACCGGCTTCCACGTTGAGCACATTCTCTCGTCGAACAAGGAGAACAAGGCGCTTTTCGATGGGGACGAGGAGCGATTTGATCAGGAGCGCAACCGGCTTGGCGGCATTCTCCTACTCAAGGGTAGGGACAATATCTCCAGCAACAATGAGCCATATCCAGACAAGCTGAAGTCATATGCCAACACGCTCTACTGGAACGAAAGCCTACGCGCCGACAGCTACAAATCCAAACTAGACATGACTGCGTTAAAAGCTCGTTACGGCCTCGAATTGGAGGCGATCGACCAGTTTGGTCCAGACCAGTTGGAGGCCCGGCACAAGTTGCTATTCAAGCTGGTTGGAATCATTTGGAGTTGAGTCGCTATGCCCATCCAATACCCAGTCCTGAAAGGTTGCGGCCCAAACCCAGATATTCGCGGAGTCATCACTACGGATGGTGACGTGAGACCGCGTACCTAGGCGCTTAACAACGGTATCCAGCGGCGGGCGCTGCGCGCCGCCGCTGGTGCCGAGCGGTAGGCCACCTTCAACCATCTCACTCGGAGAGCTTGAAAGTTTTCAGTGATGCGGTAGTATTACAACATGGCCATCAGCTTACGCTTCGAATGGGACCCAAAGAAGGCTGCTGCAAATCTGGCGAAGCATGGCGTCTCATTCAAAGAGGGTCTCACCGTGTTCCTGGACCCTCTGGCCCGCATCTTCGACGATGAGGATCACTCTATTGAGGAAGAGCGCGAAATCATCATAGGATATTCGACGAAGCGTCGTCTGCTGTTAGTGTGCTTCACCTCTCGGGGAGCATCAATCCGTATCGTGAGTGTACGGAAAGCAACATGGAGAGAACGCTATGACTATGAAGAAAACGTCGGTTCGTAAGAAATTACACGTTGTTCCTGATGAGATGCGCCGGGAATACCGGTTCGATTATACAAAGGCCAAACCGAACCGCTTTGCGACGCAGATGGGAGCCGGAACGATCACGATTGTGCTTGATCCCGACGTCGCAGCGGTCTTCAAGTCATCGGAAGACGTCAACACCCTATTGCGCTCCGTGATCTCGGCGCTGCCAGGCGGCTCCAAGCCATAAGCGGTTACCGTCGAACTACGGCTTGCTGCGGATGGGGAGTACAGCGGCTGACTTGCCTGACAGTAGCCCGGGCGATGGGCCCGAGGTGGCGCCGGTCGCCAATTGCGCCTCTGGTATAAGGCCGAACAGTGCTGCCAGGTACGGCTATCGATGATCGAGTGCTGGCACACCGCCTATTTCGAGAATGAAGCATCGTCAGTATGAGTGGAGGCCAGGAAGCTAAGGCATGGCTGAATTGAACGGCAAAATCGAGGCGATTGCGGAGAAGGTGGAGGCGGGGGAGCGGATCACCTTCGATGACGGGGTCGAGCTGTTCGAGCGGGCGACGCTGCTCGAACTGTCTGCCATGGCCGACCGCGTGCGCTGGCGTCTGCATCCCGATCCGGTGGTGACCTATGTCATCGGCCGCACCGTCAACTATACGAACATCTGCTGGGTCCAATGCTCGTTCTGCTCCTTCTACCGGTTGCCGACCTCTCCGGAAGGCTATCTCCTGTCAAAAGACGAAATCTTTCAGAAAATCGAGGAGCTGATCGAGCTTGGCGGGACGGAGGTCCTGCTGCAAGGGGGGCTGAATCCCAGCCTGAAGATCGACTATTACGAGGATCTGTTTGCCTCCATTAAGGTCCGCTACCCAATTCATCTGCATGCGCTCTCTACGGTAGAAATCAGTTATATTGCAGTTAGTTCCAGGATATCCCTCAAGGAGAGTTTGAAGCGACTTCAGGCCGCGGGTCTGGAATCGATCCCAGGAGCTGGAGCCGAACTGCTGGTCGATGAGGTAAGACAGCGTGTGTCGCCGCTGAAGGAGAGTTCGTCTGACTGGCTCAACGTGATGCAGACCGCCCACGAACTCGGGATACCGAGCTCGGCCACGATGATGTACGGGGTAGGCGAGACGATGGCCCAGCGCGTTGAACACCTCATGAAGATTCGAGAGCTGCAAGATCATACTTGCGGTTTTACGGCCTTTATTCCCTGGAGCTATCAACCGAATGGCGACGCCTTTGGAGGTCAGAGCGGCAGCGGCTACGGCTATCTTCGAACCGTTGCCGTCTCGAGAATTATGTTGGACAATGTGCAGCATATCCAGGCGGCCTGGCTGACGATGGGACCGAAGATCGGACAGCTCTCGCTGCAATACGGTGTAGACGATTTTGGGAGTACTGTTCTTGAGGAGAATGTCGTAAGGACGCCCGTCACGCGGCAATTGATGTCGTTTGAGGAAATCCGGCGAAACGTTCGCGATGCCGGTTTTGTGCCGAAGCGTCGAAACACACGGTATCAGCTTTTGGAGTAATTTCTTAATGGTAAGTATTCAGCCCTCACCGATCATCGGTCAGCTACAAACGGTTCAACGTTCAAAGTTCAACGTTCAAGGTGTAATCTTTAATGTGCAGTGAGGGGTTGCAGGGGCATGATCTGCAGCCAAGACGGCTAGAGGTTCCGAGATGAGCAAGGTCGTACAGAAACTCGATGACTATCGATGGCTGCTCCCGCAAGACTATAAACCTGGGATGCGGGTTCCGGGGATCATCTATGCCGATGAGAGCCTGATGGAAGCGATCATGAAGGACCTCTCCCTGGAGCAGGTGGCGAACGGCGCCTTTCTGCCTGGAATCGTCAAGGCCTCCTTCGCGATGCCAGACATCCACCAAGGATACGGCCTGCCTGTCGGAGGCGTGGTGGCCACCAACGTCAAGGACGGTGTCCTATCTCCGGGCGCCGTCGGATACGACATCAACTGCGGGGTTCGCTTGCTTCGCACCGAGCTGACCACGGAGGAGGTACGGCCGAGGCTGAAAGAGCTGGTGCTGGCCCTCTTTCATGAGATCCCAACGGGCGTCGGTTCTCGGGGCCGAATCCGCCTGAACAGGAAAGAGATGGAGGCGCCGCTGCTGAAAGGCGCGGCCTGGGCCGTCAAGCAGGGGTATGGCGAGTCGGCAGACCTTGCCTGCATCGAATCCGGCGGCTGCCTTCCGGATGCCGATCCCGATGTTGTGAGCCATAAGGCGTTTGAGCGGGGGAGTAGCCAACTCGGGACGCTGGGCTCGGGCAATCACTTTCTGGAGGTCCAGACGGTTGCCGAGATTTACGATCCGCACGCCGCCGGAGTCCTTGGCCTGTTCGAAGGGCAAGTGACGGTGATGATCCATACCGGCTCCAGAGGTCTGGGACATCAGGTCTGCACCGACTATCTGGTCGAGATGGAGCGGGCTATTATCAAGTACGGGATCGAACTGCCAGACCGGCAGCTTGCCTGCACCCCGTGGAACTCGCCCGAGGCTAAGGCGTACCTGGGCGCGATGCGGGCCGCCGCCAACTTTGCCTGGAATAATCGCCAATGTCTGGCCCATTGGACGAAGGAGATATTGCTGAAGGTCTTTGGTATTTCGCCCATGGCATTGGGGCTCTCAACGGTCTATGATGTCGCCCACAACATCGTCAAGGTCGAGGAGCACGAGGTAGATGGTAAACTGATGAAACTGGCAGTCCATCGCAAAGGTGCGACGCGGGCCTTTCCGCCAGGACACCCGGAGCTGCCGGCTCACTACCAGGCCATCGGCCAACCTGTGCTGATCCCTGGTGACATGGGCCGGGCCTCATTTGTGCTGGTGGGAACGGGCGCCATGGAGCAGACCTTCGGGAGCACCTGCCACGGGGCTGGGAGGGTCATGAGCCGACACGCCGCCATCCGGGCGGCCAAGGGTCGGGCCATTCATCGGGAGCTGGAGGACCAGGGGATCATCGTCAAGGCGTCGGGTCGGGAATCGCTGGCCGAGGAGATGCCTGAGGCGTATAAAGACGCCACGCAGGTGGTCACCGTCGTCCACCGCGCCGGGCTGTCCAAGATGGTCGCCCGCCTCCGCCCCATGGGCGTCATCAAAGGATAACGATCCCAACACAACAGACGCAATCGACGCAATGACGCCATAGACGCAATGACGCAATCAACGCAACAGACGCGATAGACGCGATAGACGACTATGACAGAATGGCTTACGTTGGCGTTGGGCCTGTGGATCGGAGCCGCGCTTGGATGGGCGATAGGCGTCGCCAGGACCAAGGCGGGGGTCAGCGCGAGGCTCCGAGAGCATGAGGCGCGAACCGCGGCCGCAGAGGCGCGGGTGGAGGAGGTACGACAACAGCTTGCCTCAGCCAAAAATGATTTTGAGATCCTTCGCGAGAATCTACGACAGGCTGAGATGGCCGCCGCCGCCGCCGAGGCCCGTGTGAACGAGATCGAAAGGAATCTTGCCGAGCAGAGAACGCTCCTCGAAGAGGCAAAGGCCCGGCTATCCGATACATTCAAATCGCTGGCAGCCGAAGCGCTGGCCGGCAACAATGCGGGATTCCTCGTCCTGGCCGAGGAGAAGTTCAAGGCGCTCAAGGACGAAGCGGCCGTTGATTTGGAGAGTCGTCGGAAAGCGATAGAGACGATGATTCAGCCGCTCGGCGAAACCCTCGTGGCCTATCAGCAAGAAACCAAAGCACTCGAAGACAAGCGGCTCAGAGAGTACAGCACGGTAGGCGAACAACTGCGCGCGGTCGCGCTGGGCCAGGCAACTCTTCAGAGTGAGACCGCCAAACTGGTCAACGCCCTGAGGTCCCCGCAGGTTCGCGGCCGATGGGGGGAGATTGCGCTGCGGAAAACGGCGGAACTCGCCGGGATGTCGCCCCACTGTGATTTCGTGGAACAGGCGAGTGTGACAACCGGTGAAGGGCGCGTCCGTCCCGATATGGTCGTCAAGCTGCCGGCCGGACGCGAGGTGGTGGTCGATGCAAAGGTCCCGCTGGGCGGCTTTCTCGAGGCGCTGGAAGCGAAGACGGAAGAGGATCGCGACACGGCCCTTCTCAAACACGCGGCGCAGGTGAACCAGCATGTCGTGAAGCTGGCCTCGAAAGAGTACTGGGACCAGTTTGCGTCAGCGCCGGAGTTCGTCGTCCTCTTCATTCCGAACGATTCTTTTCTCGCCGCAGCCGCTGAGAAGGATCCCGTGCTGGTTGAATCGGCCCTCTCAAAGAAGGTCGTCATTGCTACGCCGGCCACGTTTATCGCCTTGCTCCGGGCCATCGCCTATGGATGGCGGCAGGAGCTGCTGACCGAGAATGCCCAGCGCATCAGTGTGTTGGGCCAGGAGCTTGCCGATCGGATGGCGACGCTTGCGGAACACCTTGTCAGGGTCGGCGGGGCCATCGGCAAGACCGTAGATTCCTATAACGCCGCGGTCGCCTCGTTCGAGAACCGCGTGTTTCCAACGGCCCGCAAGTTTCAGGCGCTCGGAGCCGGCGGTAAGAAGGAGATCCAGGAACTCCAGCCGATCGATCAGAAGCCCCGCGCCGTGACCACACTCGACATCGATGACGCTGAGTAAGTCGCGTCTATCGCGTCAATAGCGTCGTCGGGTCTTGGCGTCGTCGCGTCGATGGGGTCTATTGCGTCTATCGCGATGACGCAACCAACACAACAGACGCGATCTACTCGATCGACGCAATAAAGAGGAGGAAGTTCACATGGTCGTACGGATGACTCACGGCGCTGGGGGCTGCGCCACACAGATGCACTATGCCCGCCAAGGGATCACGACTCCGGAAATGGCCTACGTCGCCGAGCGGGAGGGTCTCGATGGCGAGGTCATCCGCTCCGAGATTGCTCGCGGCCGACTCATTATTCCCTGTAATATTTATCACAACAGCCTCGAGCCGATGGGGATCGGGACGGTGGCCACTGTCAAGATCAACGCCAACATCGGCAACTCCGCCCTGATCTCCGACATCGATGCGGAGCTGCAGAAGCTGAAGCTGGCCATACGGTACGGGGCCGATACGGTCATGGACCTGAGTACAGGCGGCAGCATTGACGAAATCCGCCACGCGATCATCGCGGCCAGCGCGGTTCCGGTCGGCACCGTCCCGCTGTATCAGGCGGTTGCGAGCGTGAATCAGGTAGAAGATCTTACCGCCGACGATATGATCGACATGATTGCGCACCAGGCCAGACAAGGCGTCGACTACATGACGATTCATGCCGGCGTCTTACTCGAGCATCTGCCGCTCGTACAATCGCGGATTACGGGGATCGTCAGTCGAGGCGGCGCCCTCATGGCGAGGTGGATGCTCGCCCATAACGCGCAGAATCCGCTGTACACCCATTTTGAGCACCTCTGCCAAATCTTCCGACAATACGACGTCAGCTTCAGTCTAGGCGATGGTCTGAGACCGGGCTGTACGGCGGACGCCTCCGATGCGGCCCAATTCGCCGAGCTCCGAACATTGGGTGAGCTGACGAAGATCGCCTGGGCCCATGATGTGCAAGTGATGATCGAGGGACCCGGGCACGTCCCGATGAACCAGATCGAAATGAATGTGCGGATGGAGCAGGAGATCTGCCAGGAGGCGCCGTTTTACACGCTGGGTCCGCTGGTGACCGACATCGCGCCGGGATACGATCACATCACGTCGGCGATCGGCGCGGCGATGGTCGGCTGGTACGGCGCCTCGCTGCTCTGCTATGTCACACCAAAAGAGCACCTCGGCTTACCCACGCCGGACGATGTGAAGCAGGGATGCATCGCGTACAAGATCGCCGCCCATGCGGCCGACATCGCCCGAGGTCGGAAGGGCGCGCGCGATCGGGACGATGCGATCTCTCGCGCCAGGTTTAACTTTGACTGGGAGGGCCAGTTTGCGCTGGCGCTCGACCCGGAGACAGCGCGCACCATGCATGATGAGACCCTGCCCAACGAGGCGTTCAAGCGCGCCGAGTTCTGCTCAATGTGCGGTCCGAAGTTCTGTTCAATGCATATCTCGTCGCATCTTGGCGAGGCATCGAGCGGCCATGAGTCATCGTAACGCGATGGAGGTTTGTCGAGAAAGTCGCCCGTTCTTGTCCTGAAATCCCCCCGCTCCCCCCTTTTGAAAAGGGGGGTTGAGGGGGATTGTGCGCGGGACATTACGACGTTCATGCCCATGGGCGCGCTACCGACGTATAGGATCTTACTTACATGACGGGCGCGAACTCCAAAGGTCCATCCTTCTGGGGGGGCTGCTACGGCTTCGCCTGGGTGGCGCTCATGCTCGTCCTCTTTGCCTTCATGCTGGCGGGGTACAGCGAGGTGTGGGGGGTGAGGGGGCTACTTGGAGCCACGGCGTTGCTGCCGCTCTCAACCGTCACCTATCCGATTGTGGCCTGGTACTATACCGGCGCATTCCCCTGGGTGTGGACGCTGGGGTTGCTGGTGGCGATCGGAATGGGTAAAGTCATCATGTCGGATTGAAAAGGCCTGCCGATGGAACAGCCGAGTCACGATGCAATCGTCATAATCTCCACCAGCGAGATCGATTCGAATCTGTACTATGCCACCCGGTTTGCGGCGCCGGACCCCTTTATCTTTGTCCAGGCCGGGGCCGAGAAGATCGTCGTGATGAGCGACCTGGAGTTGGATCGGGCCAGGAGCCAGGCGAAGGTCGATACGGTTCTCTCGTATAGTGCGTATGAGCGTACGGCAAAGCAGAAGGGCGTTGATGCGCCGTCCTTGCCGGATATCCTGGACCTGGTGCTGTGTGAGCGGGGCGCGCGTACGCTGTTGGTCCCCGGCAACTTCGGCATCGAGTATGCCGATGGTCTACGGGCAAAGGGCTATACGGTTGCCTGCAAGCTCGCGCCGTTCTTTGAAGCGCGCCTGGTGAAAAGCGAGGAAGAGATTGAGGCGATTGCTGCGACCCAGCGCGCCACCGAACAGGCCATGGGCGCGGCGATCTCAGCGATTGGCGCAGCCAAGATAGAGGATGACGGGCTCCTGTACCTCGACGGCGAACAGTTAACTGCCGAGGCGCTCAGGAAGATTATCCACATGACCTTGATGGAACAGGAGTGCGTCGCTCAACGGACAATTGTCGCGCCTGGCCTGCAAGGGGTCGATCCCCATCATCATGGACGGGGGCCCATCAGGGCCAACGAATCGATTGTCATCGACGTCTTCCCGAAATCCGAGCGCACTCGCTATTTTGCCGATATGAGCCGGACCGTCGTGAAGGGGAAGGCGTCATCCAAGTTGCGAGCCATGTACAGGGCGGTCCTCAACGCCCAGGAGCGCGGGATCGCGTTGATCAGGGACGGAGCCGACGGAAAGGTCATCCACGCTGCAGTCAATGGCGTGTTGGAAAGGGACGGCTTCACGACCGGTATGGTAGGCGGTCGGATGCAGGGCTTCTTTCACGGCACAGGGCATGGGGTCGGCCTGGATATCCATGAACCTCCGCGCATCAACAAAACGAGCACAATGCTGCGAACGGGCCATGTGGTCACCGTTGAGCCTGGGCTGTACTACCTTGATGCCGGGGCCATTCGGGTTGAAGATCTGGTGGTCGTCACGGCAGCGGGGTGCAGGAATCTGACGAACTTTCCAAAAGAGATCAGCGAGTTCGAGATCGACTGATGACGCATCTCGTCCCCGCAGCGTTTCAGGCGGTGCAAGAACTGGCAGTCGGAAGCCTGTTCTGTCTGGGCCACCTGCATTCGCCACCGATCAGGCGGAGCTTTTTCCAGACCTGCCTCCTGACCCTTGCGAGCATGCTCGGGGTGGGAATATGGCTTAGTCCAACACCAGCCTCAGTCATCCTTTTCGTCCTGCTCCTGGTGTATGCGGGCGCCTTCTGGATTTCGGATAGGCGATGGCCAAGGCGGATGCTGTGGTTAAGTCTGGCGGTCGGAGCGGCAGGAATGCTGACCCCCCCACTGTTGCTGATCAAAGAATCGTCCGGCATAGCTGAGATCGCTGCCCAAATCGTCACCACCTTCACATCAGCCCTCCTCCTGGGGTCAACTTTCATCGGCATGTTGCTCGGGCACCACTATCTCAGAGACCCCAAGCTCCCAGTGGCGTTGATCCGCCGCTTGGCTATTCTCTTTCTCCTGTCCACCGTCGTCCAAGGCTTCTTGCTGACGGCGAATCTGGGGGCGCTCTACCTGTTTGGCGGGGCCGAAGCCGTGGCCAGAATCGAACTTCTGTCGACCTCATACCTCGCGGTGTTTCTCAGCCGTGTGTTTGTCGGAATTCTTGGCTCTTTCGTCTTGGCGTGTGTGATCTGGGACACCTTGCGCATCCCAAACGTCCGGTCCGCAACCGGTTTCTTCTACATCGCGATTCTCACCGGCACAATCGGGGAGTTTCTTGGGCGATTCCTCTGGCACTCAACGCTCATCCCATTGTGATATGATGCGCTCCGTTCTTTTGGCTCAATGAGGTTTCGCCCTTGTAGAGTCGTTGGGGACGTGTTATATTACCAATAGAAATCGGCAGAGAGGTGGCGCGATGCATAAGTCATTGGCTCAGGAAATTTTGGATATCTTGTACAGTGATCCGAGCACACGCCGGTCGCACAAGGACGCCCTCAGCGACTGGATTCTCGATAGCCAGCCTCACGGTTCTCCGCTCGACGGAATCGCCATGATTCAATATCTAGTCGAACACCATCCGGATATTCTCGCGCGACTGAAAATCAACACCCACGTGAAAGAAGAGATCGCTCGCGTTCTGGATGCGATCGGCCACAAGTAGGGCATCCAGGCGTCAGCGGTTCGCATTCGGCCACCCACCTAACCCGGATTCAACAGCACGCTACTCGGAGTCTATTCACCGCCGGGCTATTGAGACATGATCTACGTCGTCGGCGATATTCATGGTTGTCTGGATCCCCTACGCCGCCTTATGGCGCAACTCCGTCCGTCCGAGGACGATGAGGTGGTCTTCCTGGGCGATTATGTGGATCGGGGACCGGATTCAAAGGGGGTCATTGAGTACCTGCTGACCCTCAGGGGCCGGTACACTTTTCTTATGGGCAATCATGAGCGGATGTTTCTTGATTTTCTCCAGGGGAAAGAGCGGGCGCTGTTTCTCTATAACGGCGGGGCCGCGACGCTGGAAAGCTACGGCGGACTCCGTCAGATCTCTGCGGCGCATCTGGCTTTTCTGGAGCGCTTGGTGCCGTACTATGAGACCCAGGACTATTTCTTCGTCCACGCGGGGATCAGACCAGAGATTCCGTTGCAGGCGCAAGACGAGCGCGACCTGCTGTGGATTCGCGAGGAGTTCTATGCGTATTCAGGCCGATTCCGAAAGACCGTTGTGTTCGGCCACACCCCCATGCGCGAAGTCCTGATGGATGAGGACCGAATAGGTATCGATACGGCCTGCGTCTATGGTAACAAGCTCACCTGCCTGATCCTTCCCTCGCGAGACGTCATTCAGGTTTCAAATTCCCTCGACAGATAATACTGCACCGCATTACCGAGCCCTCGTAATCGAACAATCTGTCTGCGCATGGTTCTCGCGTACCGAATAATTCTCACCTATATTGCACCGGATACTCTATGTCTAGAGTAATCTGGACGGTATACTTCTTTCCGGAGAATTGTACTTGACAGTTACGCACGATTGATTATCATTTGCTACAAGACGAAGTCGGTCACAGGCTTCTGCGCTGGCTTGGCTTTCATATGGAGGTGAGGTTATAGATGGGGACGCCACGATGGTACGCACTCCGCACTCGCTCCCGGCATGAGAAGCGGGTGTCGGCACAGGTCGATCACCAGGGCATTGAAGTGTTCCTTCCGCTCATCGGACGGCGAAGCTGCTGGAAAGACCGTACCGTACAGATTCAATTCCCGCTTTTTCCCGGCTATTGCTTTGCGCGCTTTGCCTGGAAGAACCGGTTGCAGGTCCTGACCGCCCCCGGTGTCGTGGAGGTGTTGGGAGTGGCCGGCCGGGGCGTACCGATTGCCGAGACCGAAATCGAGAGCGTGCGACGTTTGGTCGGCAGCACCCTTCCCGTCGATCCGTACCCCTTCCTTGAGCCGGGGATGTCGGTTGAGGTACGGCGCGGTTCCCTCAAGGGCCTGCGTGGGTTCTTGATTCGGAAGGCCCCCAGAGCGCGTCTCGTGATCGCCGTCAGCCTGATTCGTCAGGGCGCATCGGTCGAGATTGACGCCGACGACGTCATCCCGGTGTGACGTTCACGCGCGGGAACCGATCATTGCCCAGAAAGTCTTCATGAGGAGCTTTCCCCGAGATGTGCGACCCAAAGCGATCGCGCCTGACGATCGCGATACGGGTACGCCCACCTCGCCGCCTCCGATCGATCGCCCCGCTCTGTCAGCCTGGACAGTTGTCAGACTGAAGTGCGCCCTCATGGCCGACCGTATCATCGAGGTTGGATTGTATGGCCTGATCATCTTCACGCCCCTGGCCTTCGGCACCGTCGAATCCTGGTCGGTCTCGCTTGCTGAGGTTGGAATCTACGCCATCACGCTTGTATGGGGACTTGCCATGGTGAGCGCGGGCGAAATCCGTATCGAACGAACCGCGCTGAGCCTGTGCTGGCTCCTGGTCCTGATTTTCGGACTGTGGCAGGTAATTCCGCTTCCATTGCAGGTGATCCGCATCATCTCGCCGAAGGCCGCCGCCCTCTATCAGCAGATGGAGTTTGACAGCCACCTTACAACCTCATGGCATACGATTTCGCTTGTGCCGTACGCGACACGACAGGCGATGGTGAGACTCCTGGCTCTGGCGCTTCTCTTTTGGGTAACTGTCAATCACCTGCAGACCCGCGACCAGATCGATCGCATCGTTCGTATCGTGATGGCCACGGGGTTCGGGCTTGCGCTCTTCGGGATTATTCAGCATTTCGCCGGGAACGGGAAGTTGTATTGGGTACGGGAGCTCGCCCATGGCGGCAGCCTCTTTGGTCCCTACGTGAACCGGAATCACTTCGCCGGCTACATGGAGATGGTGATCCCGTTGACGATCGGCTATATCGTAGCGAACAGGCGACCGACATTCGATGGGCGGGTACCCGCACCGAAGGGTGGGATGGGTTGGCGGAGTCGGTTGCTTCATTGGGGTACGCCGCAGGCGAGCCGGTCACTCCTCGCCTTTTTTAGCGGGCTTATTATGGTTGTGGCCCTGCTGCTGACCGGATCACGGGCGGGGCTGTTCAGCTTCTTCTGCTCCATGCTCTTCATCGCCTTGCTGCTTTCCGTAAGGCGGTTGCGGAGCAGGCGGCTGTGGGGAATGCTGGCCTCGTTTGTGGGGCTGGGACTGACATATGCCCTCTGGCTCAACCCGGATAGGGTGCTGCGGACGTTTGGCATTCTCTGGCTTGGGACCGATGATCCCTCCTTCCACGGCCGCATCCTTGTGTGGCAGGATACGTTGCGCCTCGGCCACGATTTCCGCTGGAGCGGCACCGGGCTCGACACCTATATCTGGGCCTTTCCACTCTACAAACGGCCCCTCATTGGCCAGGCCGTGTACGATTATGCCCACAACGACTACCTGCAGGCATTCGCCGAAGGGGGGCTGCCCCTGGTGACGATCCTTGCGTTGGCGTTGTTATGGGGCGGAACGCAATTGTTGAATGCATGGTCGCAACATGAGGGGTCGCACTCACGGGGAATGGGACTTGGCCTGCTGGCCGGGCTGGTCGCGATGCTGGTCCATAGCGCCTACGACTTTAACCTGCACATCCTGGCGAACGCCATCCTGTTCGTCGTCCTCTCGGCGTTGGCGTCCCGGGTCCTCTGTCTGAAGCGTCCGCGGGTCAGCACCCCGACACGCATGGATGCGCCATAAGCGACTGCTCCGGTATTGCCGAAGGAGCGTCTAAGACGCGACAGCAACTGTGTTCTGTGTCAAGAGGTCAACGCGAGATTTTCTCGCCACGGGGTCTGATGTTTGACCATCGCAT
>CABIKM010000079.1 GCA_902196205.1 Candidatus Methylomirabilis lanthanidiphila
CCGCCCTGGTCCTGCAGCCGGACGGGAAGCTGGTGGCGGCGGGGTACACGCAGGACGATGCCGGCTACGACTTTGCCCTGGCCCGCTACAATATCAACGGCAGCCTTGACACCGCGTTCGGCGCAGGCGGCATGATGATCGCCGACTTCGGCAGTCCTGACGATGCCGCCGCCGCTCTGGTCCTGCAGCCGGACGGGAAGCTGGTGGCGGCGGGGTACACGGCAACCGTCGACGGCTACGATGTCGCACTGGCCCGGTTCCAGGGCGATGGGACCGCAACAGCCGCCCGCACCCTGACCACGACGAAGACGAGCACCGGCAGCGGATCGGACAGCCCGGAGCAGCGGACCTTCCTCGCGACCGACCCCATTGCCGTCCGGGGCGCCTACTACGACCCCAACGATGCCTGTCTCGGTGTCAATCCGGTGAGCGTCAAATTCTTCGTCTTTAATCTGGCGGGACAACTGGTCCTCGGAAAAAACCGGGACGCAGGCTCGGCCCCGACCAATACCGTGACCAACACCCAGATCGGCACCTCGAAGCATCAGGCGCTTGTCGCCAGCATGGCGCCCGGCGAGCTTCTGCCTGGCGCCTATAAACTGGTCTTCAGGGTCCAGGACTGCGCGAGTACGGAGGTCCTGGTGTCGAAGTTCTACACCATTCGGGTGCTCGCGCCCTGAGATGTGATTGCCAATCATCGCCCGCAATAGGGCAAGGAGGTAGATGATGAACCGCACGCCTTGGATATGGATGCGGATCGTTGCGTTCATACTCGGTGTCCTGGGGGTGTCGACCGGCGTCGCCCTGGCCGATCCCAGCGGCGCCGCCAACATTCGCCAGTTTCCCGTAATCGCGGCATTCCCGAGCATAGAGGCGCCCCTTCCGCAGCGGACCTTCCTCACAAGCGACACCATCGTTGCCAGGACCGCCTATTACGACCCCGCCGACGCCTGCGCCGGGATCGATCCGGTGAGCGTCAAATTCTTCGTCTTTAACCTAGAGGGACAATTGGTTCTTGGACGAAACCGGGACGCCGAAGACCCGGCACTCCGGGACGTGGACAACCTCTCTGACGAGATCTCGCTGAAGTACCAGACGATCACCGCGCTGCTGAACCCCGGGGCGCTTCCCATAGGCTCGTACAACGTAGTCTTCAGGGTCGAGGCGTGTCCATCCGGCGACCCTGCTGTCGTGGTATCGGATTTCTACACCATCGAGGTCGTGGGCCCATGAGTGCTGTGTGACCGTCCGGAGCCTCCTCGCGCCACATCTCCCTCTTCCGGACTTCAGGGGTCTCGGTGGGTCCTGATCTGTCCAACCAGATGATGACCGCCCACTTCACGCTGCTCCAGGAGGCGGTTCGCATCGTCGTAGCCCTGTGCTGGCTGGTATTAGGCAGCACGTTACTATTGCGCTGGAGGGCTCCGGACGCGCCAAAACGTACACGGAATCCAACGTCGATGGTTGGCCTTGGGCTGCAATGCATGGGAACCGCCATGACCTTTTTGATGCGCCGCCCGCGATTCACGCCTTTCCTACCGCTTGGCGCCCCGTTCGAGATCCTCCTGGCAGTGGTTGCGATCGCGCTCGCCGTCGGGTCGGCATGGCTCACGCTGGCGACAATCCGCACGCTCGGGAGGCACTGGAGCCTTGAGGCGCGTTTGGTGGAGGGACATAAGCTGCTGACAGAAGGACCGTTTCGGGTCGTACGGCATCCGATTTACGCGGCGATGCTCGGCATGTTGCTGGCCAACCGCCTGGCCGTCAGTCGGCCCGCTGCGCTTCTGCCGGCCCTTGTCGTGTATGGGATCGGCGGCGCCGTCCGCATACGAAGCGAGGACAAGTTACTGCGGGAGATGTTCGGTCGGGAGTTCGAGGTCTATGCGCGCCGCGTCCCGGCCGTATTTCCGCGTCTCGAGCAATGGCTGATCCGAGGGGTTACATTTTCCTGAACTTAATCACCTTGTACTGCAGCCTTTCCGTTCGAGAAAGCCATTCCAAGAGCCGTGTGGCCCTGATCATCTTCCGTAATCCCCGCCTCTCACTGGCGCGCATCAGACTGAGGAGCAACGGGTAGGTCGGGAGCGTATGGATGGTGATGTCGCGCTCCAGTTCAAGATCCAGGCCGGTAGCGCACCCCATTTCCCGGTAGCTTCCATCCACCCAGCCTGAGCCCATTGTGCCCCAGCTACTTGAGATCTGGCGCCTGAGCCACTGGCCCGAGAGACTCGACGCGTCGCCCAGGTGGAGAGGGATAAAATCGGAAAGCGCCAACCGGCCTCCTGTACGGAGGACCCGCGACGCCTCCTTTAAGAAGCTGAGGCGGGAGGGAAAATGGAAGATGCACTCGACTGCCAGGACCCTGTCGAAGCAACCGTCCGTAAAAGGCAGGGAGCAGGCATCTGCCTCAACAAACAGGATCGAGTTATTGTTCTTCGCCTGGACTGCCTCGCGGGCTATGGCGATCTGCCTTGGGGCGATGTTTACGCCTGCCAGGCACATGCCGCTCCGGCTTTCGTTGATGGAAGCCAGGGTACCGCCAATGCCACAGCCGGCATCCAGCACCGCCTGGTGGTCACGAAGTTCCGACGCAGAGAGGATCTGCGCATTCAGCCTGTCCATCGCCTGGACATAATCTGCGATTTCGCCGGTCGCGTCCCTCGGATTCTCCCAATAGCCCCAGTGCATGAACCGCTCGAACACACGGGCCGCCGAGTCCTCCCGCCGTCGCTCTTCAAGTAACAGATCGTAAGATGTTAGCGACATACCTGATGCCGTCCTTCTTCACGACCCGGTCGGCCTGTTGTCCACCGTATTACCCTGTCGAGTGTTTTGTGAGCATGATCTATACAACAGGAGGCTGACAATCGAATAACCTGAGGACCAGCGGGGCGATGTCGTATAGGGTGAGCCCGCTGACCGGCCCAGGCGGAAAACCGGCCTGCCGGCATCCGTGTTGATTGAGCAGAAAGATCCCGTTCCAGTCGTGGTTGGCCTCATCGGGACCGGTGTCGTTGTCGAATGTGTACACGCTCCGCGATCCGATGCTGCCGACCGAGCGCCAGTGGAGGTCGCCGAAATAGACGATCAAGTCGGGGGCGATACCGCGAACCTCGCGATACAGCTCCTGCGGTCGATAGGCCCGAGAGCCTAACGGGTTGCCCTGATGGTCCCGCATCTGCGCGATCTGCTCGATCAGTCTGCTCCTGACCTGTTCGTAGTCGGCCGGATCGACCAAGCCCTGAGGCTCCCGTCCCTTCACGTTGAGAAAGAGCCGTCCGTAGTACCCCCCGTCCCCCCAGGCCTTTGTTCTTGTCCAATCGATCTGTACCTTGTCGATGGGCGTCAGCCGGTCGGGGTAGTCCTTCAGGGTCAGATACCCCTGCTGGATCAACCATTCATTGAAGCAGATACCGCCGTCCAGCCGTTTGGCCCCGTGATCCGACACCACCAGGACGACGGTATCATGCGGCAGCAGGTCCAGAATCGCCCCGACCTCGCCGTCGAGGTATCGGTAGTACTCCCTGATGGCATGCTCAAAAGGATTGCCCTTCTGATAGCTGCGATGAGCCGGATCCATGAAGCTCCAGAACCCGTGGTGGATCCGGTCCACCCCCATCTCGACCATCATGAAGAAATCCCATGCCTGCGTTGTCAGCAGATGCCTGGCTACGGCACAGTGCTTCCGCGTCTTTTCGTAGATCCGCTCAAGCAGGGCGGCCTTATCGTCGGTGCGGAACCCCTCGACGTCCAGCACATAGCCTCCGGAGACCCGCTCGACCTCCGCCTTCAAGCCCGGCGGATAGGTGTACTCGCTCTGCGTCGAAGGGGTCAGAAAGTCGGCCACGACGGCCCCGTTGATCGGCCTCACCGGATACGTCTGCGGCACGCCGAGCAGGACCGACTTTCGTCCCGTCCTCGAGAGGATATCCCAGACGCGATCATCGCGAAGGGCCTGCGCGTTGGCGATGGCATACCCGCCGTAGGAGTAATCCTTCCGGTTGCGGAAGCCGTACAGACCGAGCTGGCCGGGATCGCGCCCCGACATCATGCAGGCCCACGCCGGCACGGTGATCGGCGGGTGGATGCTCCGCAGCGGCCCCCAGGCCCCCTCCGTCATGAGCCTGGAGAGATTGGGAAGCTCGTCGCGGAACCGCTCGAACACCAGCTCCGGCGCCGCGCAATCAAGGCCGATGACGGCCACCTTCACATCTTGACTCATATTCATTACCCTGTGACAAACGGGTTATCGACGGCCCGTATCGTGTCGGCGACCTCCGGCCGGATCAACAGGGCCGATTCGCCGGTCTGCTGCACGATCGCGTCCCGCAGCTTGGAGCCGCTGAACGCCAGGCGATCCTGCTCGCCGTGGGGGCAGGTCTTCTCGTTGGCCATGCCCTGGCATCGCCGGCAGTAGAAGAACGCCGTAAAAAAGAGGGGGGTGATCCCCAAGTCCGGGAACTCGTCAAAGATCTCCTGGGCGGCATACGGCGAGTAGTAGTGCCCGGCCCCGGCATGGTCCCTGCCGACGATGAAGTGCGTGCACCCGAAATTCTTCCGGACGATCGCGTGGAAGATCGCCTCTCTGGGTCCCGCATAGTACATGCCGGTCTTCAGGACGGCCAGGACCGCGCGATCCTTGAGGTAGTAGTTCCGGAGCAGGGCGTCATACGCGGCCAGGATCACCTCGTCGCGAAAGTCGCCGCGCTTTTTCGGGCCGACCACCGGGTTGATGAACAGGCCATCAACAAAGGTGAGCGCGGTTTTTTGGACGTATTCATGCCCGAGATGGGGCACATTGCGCGTCTGAAACCCGACAATGGTCCGCCACCCTTTCGCGGTAAAGAGGACGCGGGCCTCCCGGGGCGTCAGATGGCGGGAGGCAAACGGCGTGTCGAGGGGCTCAATCAGATCCACGTCGCCCCCGAGGAGGGTGTCGCCCATGGCCAGGACGCGCCGGACACCGGGGTGGGCGCCGTCATCGGTTCCGAACACCTGACGGCACACTGTCGGCTTGTCGTAGCCGTATGCGTCCTTCAGGTGCAGGAGTCCCATCGCCCGGCCCTGGTAGGTGAGCAGGACGTCCCGGCCTTCCTCGCAGGCCGCCGCCGCGCGTCGGTCCACATCCAGGATGATCGGAATCGTCCAGGGCAGGCCGCCCGGGAGCCGCATCCGCTCAAGCACCGACATCAGGGCGTCCTGAGTCAGAAACCCTTCCAGGGGGCTATAGACGCCGGTGGCGAGATTTTCCACCTGGCATGCCTGCTCCTCGGACAGCTCAAGACACGGCAGGGACGACGCCCTGTGAAGCGCCTCCTGCTGTTGGTCTCCGCTCAGGACCCGATCGATCAGTCGCCCGCCGTGCGGAATCGCGCCCATTAACGCTCCCGTCTAATCGATATAGCCCAGGGCGCGCAGCTTGGCGACAATCCGCTGGTCCTCTTCCGGCCCCATGCCCGGTTCTACCAGGTGCTGGGGGATATACCCCAACTGTCCCAGCCGGCAGAGGATCTTCGCCAGGCTCTCCCCGACCTCCTCGGCGCCGGTCTTGACGGTGACGTCAGGGCGCAACGGCGGCTCGTACGGATCGGATACCCCGGTAAAATTGGCGATCTCTCCGTTCATTGCCTTGGCGTACATCCCCTTGACATCGCGGCGGATGCACTCCTCCAACGGACAATCGACGTGGATCTCGACGAAGTGCGTGATTTCCGCCCGCGCCTCATCCCTGATCTCGCGGTACGGCGACACCGCGGCCACAATAGCCACCGCGCGCGCGCGGCTCAACAGCTTGGCGACATAGGCGATGCGCCGGATATTTTCGTCCCGGTCCGCTTTCGAGAAGCCTAATCCCTTCGTCAAGCGCGTTCTGACCTCGTCGCCATCCAGAATCTCCACCGGCAGGTCGATCGCGCCCAACCGCTGCTTCAAGGCGTGGGCCAGCGTGCTCTTCCCTGAGCAGGGCAGGCCGGTAAACCAGACAGTAAATCCTTTCTGTTGCATGTCGATGTCTCCGCAATACCCCATGCGCCGCTGGTGCGCTCATGAGGATGAAGGTCGGTGTCGAGCCCGTAACGTCCCCTGGCCCGTCATTGCGAGCGACCGAAGGGAGCGCGGCAATCTCACTCTTACCCCCCTTGCATCCTCTCTCCCAGGTGGGGGGCGAGGAGGGTTTTGGGTACGCTCCAGGTGCGGAACGGTATTGTCATTACTTCCCCCTCGCCCCGCATGCGCCTCCGACGCGCCCATGGGGATGAAAGGCGTAACGCCCAGCAAA
>CABIKM010000080.1 GCA_902196205.1 Candidatus Methylomirabilis lanthanidiphila
GCTTGGTCTTGTCCTCTGCGGGCGAACGGTCTGTGAACGTCTCCACCTGGATCCTTGCGGGGATCTTCACCGGGCTGGGGCCGAGGGAAAGCGCCGGCCTGTAGGAGATCGCGGTGCAGGCGCCGAGGCAGAGCGCCGATACAAGGGTGAACGCGAAGACACGGCGTCTCGTCATCACAGCTTCCTCCTTCAGGAACGTCTCAACACTCACGTGTCTCAGCCTCATGGCTAGAGGCAGGGTCGCGCAGCAGTCCTCCTGATGCGGACTCCTCTTACTTGGTCTTGATTCGAATGTTCTTCTGATGACTGGAGCCGCCGCTGGAGGTGACCTGTACGGCGAAGTCGAACGTACCGGCTACCGTAGGAGTTCCAGAAACCTGCCCGGTGCCCGGATCAAGGGTGAGGCCCGGTGGAAGTGTTCCGCCGACCACGCTGAAGATAAGGGGCGCGATCCCGCCCTTGGTCTTGAGCAAGGATGAGTATGGTGTCCCGACTGTCCCCCCTTTCAGTTTCTTAGTCTTAATCGTGACACCCTTGACGATCTGCAGCGAGAGGGTCTGCGTCGCTGAACCCCCTGCACCATCCGTCACCTGGACAGTAAAGGTTTTGGTCTTGGCTTTAGTCGGCGTCCCAGTTATGGTTCCCGCGGTATCCAGCGTCAAGCCGCCAGGAAGCTTTCCCTTAATAAGGCTCCAAGTGTAGGGAGGCATCCCCCCTTCGGCCAGCAGGTCATACACATAGGCAACCCCCTGTTCGCCCACGGGGAGAGTATCGGCCGGGAACGTCAACGGCCCAGCCTTCAACCCCAGTTCTACATCGGTCAACTCCACACCGCTCGCATCGGCGCCGAATCCATCAAGGCGGAAGGTGATGCGGTGGGTACCAGGGGGCAAAGGCTCGCCAACGCCGCCAATATAAATTTCCTCAGTTTCCGGTGAGGACGGCGTCACATAGCGTTGGTCAATCTCGCGCACCAGGTTGCCGCCTACGAACACCCTAAGCAGGCCCTCACCCGGAGCGGCGAAGCTCCAGTTAAAGTGCAACGTGTTGACCGGTGACGTGGTCGTGACGTTCACGGCAAGATAGGACGGCTCCTCGGTCGTAGCGCCGGAAGTGGTGCCGGCGCTCATTGCGTGCATCTGTTGCGGGACAAGGCTCGTGACCTCACGCCAACCCAATTCAATCCGGTCAAATACCTTGCCGGTTGTAGCCTGGACGTAATCAACTGTGCCTTGGACGGCTTCGACGATCACTTGGCCAGCTATCATGCCAAAATAACTCGTGAACACCGGTATTGGGTGGTAGTTGGGATAACAGGCGTCCCCTGATACGCCGCAGGCCTCACCTTTCTTATAGGTGTCTTTCAATGTCTCTAACGAAACGCCTGCTTCCTCAGACAACGGGTAGCCCTTCCCTGCGGCACTCTCGATAGGATCGTGTTGGTTGTACTCGTGGTACTTTTCGTCTATCCAATCTAGCTTATTCATCGAATAACCGTAGAACCTAACCGGGCGACTGTGGCGACAGATCCCATCGATGTCTGTTGGACCGCACGAAGCCCAAACTGGCGTGACATCGACGTTATAAGCTTCTTTGAGAAACAGCTTGGTTCCATCGGGGAAGCCTGGTGCCACCACATCCCGTGTATCGACGTAATTATCCGCCCAATCGGCCGACGCACCATATAACGACAACTCTCCACCAGGATCATACGCATCTAGGAAGGTCTCGTGGATCGTAAGGGGAGGATCTTCGGGTCGTCCCTCTCTACTCTTCCACACCCTCAGCCAACGGGCCGCGGCCTCGATAAGATTAGATCCGGCACTATGGGCGACAAAATGAATGTGCTGGTAATTTTCTCCTTTTAGGGTAGAAGCCAACGCCTCACCTTCCAACAAGGCGCTAGTAAAGGCGTCTGCAGGAAATCTAAGGTAACCTCCTATATTCTCGATAATCGTCCCCTTAGCTGCTTGAGTCCGCCAGTCCTCTACCCATACATCCCAGCCGTTGACCTGGCATACCTTAGTTGCCTTGTCCGCCTGGACTGGGCAGAGAGGGCCGCTGGGCCCGAGCTTCTTGCAGAAGTCCTCGGCCATTTCCGCCACCCAATCCGACGCCTTCGCGTTCCAGCCGTGGGTCATGACGATGGCCTTGGCGGCCGGTATGGGGGCACCGCAATCGCTTACCAAGGGATTTGACCGTTTCGGCTGCTCCGATTCCGGCGCCACGGTCGTGAAGCGGAAGGCGTCGGAGTAATTCCCGTAAGCTCCGTTGGTGTTCCACGCCTGCACCTTCCAGTAATAGGTCGTGTTGGCGTTCAGCGTCCCGGGCTTCCCTCCTTCAGCAGACGAGTCGAACGCCAAATCCGATCTATGACTGGTTTGCGCCGTTGAACCGCTAATAACGCAGGCGAGACACGACGTTGCATTCGGATCCGTAGGAAAGTGAGAAGGATCCGTTGCCACCATCAGCCAGTACCGATTTGCCCCGTTTACGCCGCTCCAGGCAAACGTCGGCGTAATGGACACGCCGGTCGCGTCATTGGAGGGCGACAAGAGGTTTACCTTCCCCAGGACAATCACATCGTACGCCACAGCAATGACCACGGTCTCGTTGGCGGTAATTGTGACAGACCGCTGGGCTGGCGTCGTATAGCCGCTCACCTCTCCAAAGCTGACCGTATGTGAACCGGCGGGAAGCGAAATCGAGATCCACTCGTTGCCCCGTAGCGTCCCATCAACGTAGATGTCCCCTTTCACCGGGGTCGTTGTCACATTGAGCGTACCGGTAGACTGGGTCACTGTATAGTTCACGGTGATGCTCGCTTGGTTGAAAAGACCAGTTGCATCAAAAGCACTCACGGTAATCGTGTTTGCCCCGGACTGTAGCGCAATCTCCGCCGACCAATTCGTCGTGCCACTTGCGGTACCACCGCCGCCTCGGTTGTTGGCCACATAGACGCTCAC
>CABIKM010000081.1 GCA_902196205.1 Candidatus Methylomirabilis lanthanidiphila
TAATGGCAATGGACGGAAGCGTCGTGTCGGTCGCTGCATAAGCCAATCCTCGATTCAATGAGAATATCGCAAGGGAGATGAGAAAGGCGACCAGAATAGCGTGTCGACGTTTTTCTTTATGCGGGCTCACCATAAACTACCTCCACTCTGGTCGTAGCGGAAAGGGCGAGTGAATTCATCACCGTTCATCCGTTTGGCTAACGCACTGTTTCGTAACTCCTCTATGTTCAGCGATGGCATCGGCGTTCTGCCCGCCCACGGTGTCCACATCGATCTTTAGCGGGACCATAATCATAAAACATGGGAGCCACAAGAGTGCCAGTCGCGACGCCTGTCACCGCGTCTATTGCCAATAACAACGTGCCAATCAGGAGATTCTTGCCGAGTGGGCAAGACCAGTAGTCCCAGCAGCACCCCACGCCGGCAGCTCGATCGCCTCTTGCGTATCCTCTGCGACCGTAACTCTACTGTGAGTTCATTTCCCGCGGCTTGCCGCGAGTTCGTCACACCGGCGGACCCCGGATCGGAGTCCAGGGCAGGCGCCGGTATCCAGATGGCCCGACTGGATTCCGGATCACGCCCGGAATGACGGGCGAGAGCAGCGGATGACACTCCGGCAGCGTGCTGCAGGGAGTTCATTGTCATAGGTCAGCTTTCACAACAAACGACGAAGCTTAGAAGGCTCCCCCCCCCCTGTCAAGAAAAAAGACAGCCAAGCGAGGTTCCAGATCATGAGTCATGCTGCTCTCTTAAGCCGTTGGCGGTGAGTCCTTCTACTCGGCTTCTTTCGACACGCTCAGGACAGGTCTCTCGAACCTCAACCGGGGATGTCCAGGTCGGGGCATGGTAGATGGGCGGCCAGAGAAAGTCAATACGCCTAATGGCGTATCCGTTATGAGGTCCTGTACGCCACCAAGCGCGGCGCAGACGACCAGAAAGAGTGGGGAGCGCAAAGAGGCTTGGGCGTGATATGAAAGGATAGTATTGCCGAATCTCAGATGAGTCGTGTTCGACAAATCTAACGAACGAGGCGACACACACTCGTCACAGTGTCGGATCAGCCCGTTCTCTGAGCTTGTCGGAGGGCGAATGAAGCGTTGTAGGACAGGCTTCCCTGTCAAGAACAACGCAGACCGCTCGTTGCGATATCTCATGTAGTTGCATCTCAGCCCACCTCGCCTTACACTATTATTGTTATTGGGTACACAGGCCCCGGTGTCATTGCGGGGCGAAGCCGAAGCAATACCCCAT
>CABIKM010000082.1 GCA_902196205.1 Candidatus Methylomirabilis lanthanidiphila
TGTCGGGGTTCATGTATTGCGGGGTCGGGCGATAACTCGACGGGTCGGACGATGGGATGATCTGCGTCAGGGCCGCTTTCTATGAGCGTGCGCAGCGTAATATTTTGAAATTATACAAGAATTTTTGCTTGACCTTGAGTGTTGCGTTTTAGTACACTGACCCACCACGGCTGGTGCGAAGGGACGTGAAACTCGGGTCGTTCGCTGAGCAGCCGCCTCTAGCCTAGAAAATAGCCATCGAGTCAGTTACGTCCGGGGCTTCCGGAGAGTCGTAACGCTTATCGGAGTAAGAACGCGTGCTGGGCAACCGTCTAACCATATCGAAGAGAGCTGATAGATGAGGGTTGCAGTCCTGAAGGAGATCGAGTCGGGAGAAAAGCGTGTTGCGATCATCCCGGAAACGGTCAAGCGATTGGCCAAAAAAGGTATCGAGGTCAGCGTAGAGTCCGGCGCCGGCGAAGGGTCATGTTTCCGGGATGGAGAGTACGAGGAAGCCGGCGCCACAATAGAGCCGTCAGCGGAAGCGTTGCTGGCCGCCACCGACGTCATTATGAAGATTCAGCGCCCTACCCCGGCGGAGCTTCTGAAGATTCGCGAGGGCACAACGATCATCAGCCTGCTGTATCCGCTGGTGAACCAGGACCTCGTGCATACACTTGCCGCCCGCAAGATTACCGCGATTGCGGTCGATAGTATTCCTCGGACGACGCTGGCCCAGATGATGGACGTCCTCAGCTCGCAGGCGACGATTGCCGGATACTACGCGGTGATCATGGCTGCGTACTCGCTTCCGAAGTTCTTTCCTATGCTGATGACTGCAGCAGGGACGATTGCGCCGGCGAAGGTGCTGATATTGGGTGCCGGCGTCGCCGGCCTTCAGGCCATCGCTACTGCAAGACGGCTCGGCGCGGCGGTGGAGGCGTTCGATACGCGAAAGGTCGTAAGGCAGCAGGTCGAAAGCCTGGGGGCCCGATTCGTTGAGGTAGACATCGCCGAAGACGCGCAGACGGCGAGCGGGTACGCGAAAGAGCTCTCTGAAGAATACAAGCGGCGACAGGCGGAGTTGCTGCACCGGCATATCGCCAAATCCGATGTCTGCATCACGACAGCGCTGATCCCCGGACAGCGCGCGCCCATCCTGATTACAGAAGAGATGGTGCAGGCGATGAGGCCGGGATCTGTGATTGTGGACCTCGCGGCGGAGCAGAGCGGTAACTGCGCCCTGACCGAGCCGGGCAATGAAGTCGTCCGCCATGGGGTGACAATCATCGGCCGGCTGAATCTTCCGAGCCGTTTGGCGGTCCACGCGAGCCAGATGTACTCCCGCAACATGGAGAAGCTTCTCCTGCACCTGATGGGCGACGGCGGGTTGAAGCTCAATCTCCAGGAGGAGATCACCCAAGGGTGTGTGATCACGCTCGGGGGAGAGATTGTGCAGCCGAAGGTCAAGGACGTGCTGTCTCGGAAAGGGGAATCCCATGCAAATTGAGCTCATATTTGCTTTTTATATCTTCATGCTGGCCGCCTTCCTTGGTTTTCAGGTTATTTCGAAGGTTCCGCCGCTGCTGCATACGCCGCTGATGTCCGCGACGAACGCGATCTCGGGTATCTCGCTGGTCGGCTCGCTGGTGGCCGCAGGGGCCCATTACAATCCGGTCAGCACGACCCTGGGGTTCATCGCGGTGACTGCCGCGACGATTAATGTGGTCGGCGGCTTCATGATTACGGATCGAATGCTGAAGATGTTTAAGAAGAAGGAAGGGAAGAAGTCGTGAGTACCGCACTGATACAGCTTACCTACTTCTTTGCGTCCGCGCTGTTTATTCTGGGGCTGAAAGACCTGGGTTCTCCGGAAACGGCCCGACGGGGCAATCAGTTCGCCGCGGCGGGGATGTTCCTCGCCATCGTGGGGACGCTGGCTCACCAGGATATCATCAGCTACGAATGGATCATCATCGGGATGATCATCGGATCGGCGATCGGGGCCGCCATGGCGATTTTCATGCCCATGACGGCAATGCCGGAGCGGATTGCGCTCTCTCACGCATTCGGAGGATTGGCCGCTGCGTTTGTCGGGATATCCGAATATTACCGCCACGGCGCAGAGATGGAACTCCTCAAGACGGTGCCCGTTGGGTTTGAGGTCATCTTCGGCGCCCTGACCTTTACGGGCAGTCTGATGGCGTTTGGGAAGCTGTCGGGATATATTACCCAGGTTCCTGTGACCTATAAGTTCCAGAACCAGTCGAATATCTCCCTCTTTGTCCTCGCGCTGGCGCTGTACGTTGCCTGGCTGTTTGCTCCGGCATTCCCTGTGTTGTTTTATATCATGCTGGGGCTGGCCTTCCTGATCGGCGTGCTCATGGTGCTCCCTATCGGCGGGGCGGATATGCCGGTCATCATCTGTCTGCTGAACTCGTATGCCGGCCTGGCGGCATCGGCTACGGGATTCGTCCTGTCGAACAACATCTTGATTATTGCCGGCGCCCTTGATGGCGCCTCCGGTTTCATCCTGTCGATTATGATGAGCAAGGCCATGAACCGTTCCTTCGCGAATGTGCTGTTCGGGGCCTTCGGCTCCGCGGCCGAGACCGCCCCAGGGGCCGCCGCCGCGTCGGCCGTCGGTAGCGTTAATGAGGGAACGATCGATGATGCGGCGACCGTCCTGCGAAACGCGCAACGGGTTATCGTTGTTCCCGGTTACGGAATGGCGGTATCTCAGGCCCAACATGCGCTGCGTGAGCTGGCCGACCTGCTGGACTCGGACGGCGTCACCGTCAAGTACGCGATTCATCCGGTGGCGGGCCGTATGCCGGGCCACATGAATGTGCTGCTGGCTGAAGCCAACGTCCCGTATGACCACATCTTCGACCTTGAAGATATCAACGACGAGTTTTCCAAGACGGATGCGGTCATTGTTATTGGCGCGAACGACGTCGTCAATCCTGCTGCGAAGACCAATCCATCGAGTCCGATCTACGGGATGCCGGTCCTCAATGTGGAGGAGGCGCGCACGGTCATCGTACTCAAGCGCAGCATGAGCGCCGGCTTTGCAGGCATCGACAACGAGCTCTTCATACTGCCCAATACGATGATGGTGTTCGGCGATGCGAAGCAGACAGTCACCAAGATGGTGCAGGCGCTGAAGAATTAAGGGGTCAGCCGTGTTCACAGCCGCTACCACATGAGCCGCCGGTTCGCCCATGGGCATGAAAGCTGCGAGTCCCAGCAAAATCCCCCCCGACCCCCCTTTATAAAAGGGGGGCAAGGGGGGATTTTGGTATGAGCGATGAGAACTTTCCAATCAATGATCCCACCCTGCAAAGTTACTCCTTCCCGGATCTGCTAGTACCCGTAGTTCCTCAAACAGAGGAATCGGTGGATATTCTGATCGCGGGGGTCAGTGCGCGCGGGCTGGCGGAGTCGGCGGTTCGCAGCAGGCCGGCGCATCGGATCGTTGCGGCTGACTACTTCGGGGATTTCGATCTGGGGCTGCTGTGTCCGCATCGCTCCATCAAAAGAGACCTGAGCCTCCCGTATGACGTTCGCCATCTGATCGCGGTGTCGTCAGGCCTGCTGTTCGACGCGCTGATCTATGTTGCGAACCTGGAAAACTATCCGTCAGTGATCGAGACGATGGCCGGCGGAAAGCCGATCCTGGGTAATAGCCCCGCCGTCCTGGCGTCGGCGCGAGATCCTTCCAGATTCTTTGAGTTTCTTACGCAAGCCGGCATTCCTATGCCAAAGATCGCCCTTGACCCCGCGTCCCTCGACCTCGACTCCAGTATCTCATGGCTACGTAAACCAGTGCGAAGCGGGGGTGGCCATGGAATCGCCGTTCACCGGCATGAGGATCGCCTTGAGCCTGGTTTTTTTCTTCAGGAATACCTGGACGGTTTATCGTGCGGCGCGGTGTTCGCTGCGAATGGGTCGGATGCGTGCCTGCTGGGTATCTCTGAACAGCTTATCGGCAGGAACGAGTTCGGAACGGACGGCTTCCGCTACTGCGGGAGCATCCTCGGGCCCATCGAGGTAGGGCAGGCTGAATGGGTCAACCTTGTCGAGAGCATGAGGCAGGTCGTTCGCGCCATCACCAGGGAGTTCCATCTTGTGGGCGTCAACGGGGTCGATTTTATCCTGAAGGGGCAGACCGTCTATCCGCTTGAAATCAATCCCCGCTACACCGCTTCAATGGAGCTGGTCGAATGGGCCCACGGCCTGAATATATTTAAGACGCACCTCGATGCCTGTCAAGGGAGACTGCCCGACTTTGACCTTCTTGCGTACCCTCATGCGGGCTACTTCGGTAAGGCCATTCGTTTCGCCTCTCAGACCCTGATCTTTCGAGATCCCCGGTGGTGGTTTGATCGCGGCGCCCGAGATCTGCCGCTCGACGGGGAACAGATTACACAGGGCCAGCCGATCTGTACGCTATTCTCACGCGGACAAAGCCGGTCGGAGTGCTATAATCGCCTCGCAGACGACGCCGCCACGATAGAGCAAGCGTGCCTGAAGGCTACGACAACGGTATGACAAACAGCGTGACCCTGAACCAACGCCGCGTTGCATCATCGGCTACCCGCCGCCTCCTCAGACAGGACGGCCCGTTTCATACGGAGGCTGGGGAGATTTGGATCGAACACCTTTCCTGCCGAGAGATCGTCAAGCCGCTCGGTACGCCGCTCCTGGTCTATTCGGCGGCGCGGTTGCGCGACAACATCGCAGAGGCGACAGCCGCCGCCGATGCGTCACCCAGGCCGGTCCGGATCCACTTTGCGTTGAAGGCATGCTATCTGCTTGGGGTTGTCTCGCTCATCCAGCAGGCCGGGTTGAATGTCGAGGTGATGTCCGAATATGAATACCTGCTGGCCAGACGGATCGGCTTTACGCCGGACCAGGTGATCGTCAACGGCCCGGCGAAGCGGCGGGAATTCCTGGAGCGTGCCGTCATCGACGGGGTCTCGCTGATCAATGTCGAGTCGCTGTCGGAGATCGCGTTTCTCCAGGGCTTGGGCCGACGACTTGGGCGGACCATTAATGTGGGGATCAGGATCAACCCGCTTCTGTCGCGTCGTCTCCGAGGCCCGTTTACCCCTCCCGGATCGAAGTTCGGCTTTGACGTGCCCGGCGGCGAGGCGGCGGCGGCGGTTACGCGGATTGCGCGATCCAGTTTCCTCTCGCTTCAGGCGGTGCATTGCCACGGCTACACAAGGCAGTACAGGCCTGACGCGCATCGAGCCCAGGTGTCCGCCGTGGTCAGGTTTCTCCGGCGAGTGGAGGCCGATCTTGGTATCCTGATCCCTGCGCTCGACTTCGGGGGCGGGTTCGGCAGTCGCTATCTCATGGAGGCGCAGGGGCAGACGTTTCGCCGGTTCATTCGTGCGATGTTGGAACCGCTTGCCGCCTTGCCCGGCGACCGGCAAATTATCATCGAGCCCGGACGGTATCTGGTGAACGACGCCGCCGTATGTCTGACGAGCGTCCTGGCATGCAAGCGAACAGCCCACAGACGCTGGGCTCTGGTAGATGCAGGCCGGAATATCTTGCCGCCCCGCGAAAACGCCGAGTATGTGGTGATGCCGTGTCAGGTGTCATCAGGACGAACCGTGTATCATGTCGGGGATTTCCTCTGTGTGCCGTCTGAGCCCGTTCCGATGTCGGTGGTCGGCGGGGCAATGAGGCCTGGCGACCTGCTTGCAGTATTCAATGCCGGGGCCTACACCTTTTCCATGGCCCAAAACTTCGGGGAGCCGATTCCGAACGCGATCCTCGTCGATAAGGGCGAGTGGACCTGGCTGTTTAAAAAGCGATCCGTTGAAGAGCAGTTTGTGAAATGAGGCGACAGGGCGTGGCTCACCATTGAGGGTGTATTGGCTGCAAAGTCCTTCCTGCCCGTCCTGAAATCCCCCCGTTCCCCC
>CABIKM010000083.1 GCA_902196205.1 Candidatus Methylomirabilis lanthanidiphila
GGCGTCGCCCCGTTCAACCGGGACAGCGGGACCAAGCGCGGTCGCCGCGCGGTGTGGGGCGGACGGGCCGCCGTCCGGGCGGTGCTCTACATGGCGACCGTGGCCGCCAGCCGCTGCAATCCGGTCATCACGGCGTTCTACGCCCGGCTGCTCGCAGCCGGGAAGGCCAAGAAGGTGGCGCTGACCGCGTGTATGCATAAGCTGCTGCTCATCCTGAATGCGATGGTCAAACATCAGACCCCGTGGCGAGACAATCTCGCGTTGACCTCTTGACACAGAACACAGTTGCTGTTACGTCTATTGCGTCCGTTGCGTTACCACGCGATGACGCTACGACGCTATGGACGCGTATTTAGGGGTTAATCTTCTTCAGATAAGTAATTGCCGGTTGCGTGTTCAGGTGCTCCAAGACCCTGTAGCGGCGCGGACCCTGACTGAGCCGTGACACCTCGCTGGCCGGATCCTTCAGATCGCCGAATACGATCGCCCGAGTGGGACACGTCTGGGCGCAGGCCGGTACGATCTCGCCATCCCTGACCGGGCGCCCTTCATCTTTCGCCTTGGCCTTGCCGGCGGTGATTCGCTGTATACAGAAGGTGCACTTCTCCATCACGCCGCTTTCGCGGACCGTGACATCGGGGTTGAGTTGGAGATGGAGCGGCTCCGGCCACGGATAGGTGAACCAGTTGAACCGCCGGACCTTGTATGGACAGTTGTTCGAGCAGTATCGGGTTCCGACACAGCGGTTGTAGACCTGGATGTTCAGCCCTTCAGCGTTGTGCACCGTGGCATAGACTGGGCAGACGGGCTCGCAAGGCGCATTGTCGCAGTGCTGGCAGAGCATCGGAATGAACCGGATCGCAGGCCGATCGGCAGGCCCCTCTTCGAATCGCTCGATCCGAATCCACGACATCTCCCGGCCCCTCACCAATTGCTCTTTGCCGACTACAGGGATATTGTTCTCCGCGTAGCAGGCTACGACACAGGCGGAGCAGCCGATGCACGCATTCAGATCGACAGCCATACCCCATCGGTGATGGGGATGTTCATGGGGCGGGTACATCTGTCGAACTACGCGCGTCTCTTGGGAGCCATGTCCGTTCCCCTCCAGCCCTCTTGCTATTGTCTCTAAGGGAACGGCCTGAGCAATCCCCCGATCATGTTGCCGGGTGCTCCCCGAGACGGAGGCCAGGGGATATTTCAACCCGGTGTTGGTGAGAGTGACCGTAATAGAAAGCAGTAAACCTCCGGAGTCAGACTCCGGCTGAGCGGCAAGTAACGCGAACGGGTTGCCGCTGCGTCTCTTCTCGCTGAACCCGGTGGCGTTGGGATCTTGGGGATCGGCGTAACGTCCGTAGGCGGTATGCCCCTGACCGATCGGGGCGGTCACCGTGCCTCGCCTTACCCCGGTAGAGAGGTGAGCGGGCAGTTCGATCTCTCCATGAGCGGACTTCACATTCAGGAGATCGCCCTCGCTGATCGTCAGGCGTTGCGCGTCCTCCGGATGGATGTCGAGCCAACCGTCCCAGGTGAGCTGAGTTAACGGGTCAGGGAGTTCCTGGAGCCATGGCCTGTTCGCTCCACGACCATCAAAATGGTTGATCGAGGGGTAGGACACGAGGATCAGACCGTCAGGCTGGTCGAGCACCTGAAGCCCATGCAAGGTGTCCGGCAACGCCCCAAGATTCAGGCTGACAGATCGTGGGTGTACCTCTTGGAATACTCCTCCCCGCTGAAGCGCCTCGCTCCAGAACGTCTCAAATTCAGTCTCCGGTCTGATCCGTCGATGAATCTCTCGCCACCGATTTCGAAGCAGTTCGTAGAAACTCCCCTCTGCGAAGGCCTCGGCCTGTGCGCCGCCGTGTCGTTTTGCGAGCGACAGCAAGAGGTCGCCGAGCGATTTCGTCTGGAAGACCGGCTCCATCGCGGGCTGCATCAGGCCGTGCAGACCTTCCCAGGGTTCATCGTCGCCCCAACTTTCGAGAGGGGTATGAGTCGGCAGTACCAGAGCGGCCTTCGCCGTTGTCTCGTCCATGAAGCTGGAGCAACTGACAACCAGCGGGACCTGGCCCAACGCCTGTTCAAAGCCTGCCGACCCAGGGAGTGAGAAGATGGGGTTAACCTCGGAGAAGAAGAGGGCGGAGATCTTGCCATCGTTCATAGCCTGGATCAGGTCAACCATCTCCCGATGGGAGGAGAGTCGGCCCAGACTGGAGAGGGGGCCGAAACGGACGGTCCGCCCGATATTCCCGGTCACGTAGTTCAACAGGTTCACGGCCACAACTGTCGCTGTCGCCTGTTGGCCGTCTCCAGCGATACCACCAGCCAAGGCGAGTCCGGGATCGGCTTGGGCGAACAGCCTGGCGAGCGCTTCAAGATCCTCCGGTGTTACCTCTGCGGCCTGCGAAACCAGGCGTGGCGTGTAACGATCAACCAGGCCCTTGATCTGCTCGATCTCGCCCTTCGGCGCTCCCCTCCAGAGACCCTCTGCGATGATCACCCGAATCATCCCTAACGCCATCATTCCCTCAGTACCGGGCGGAACCGCAACCCATCGATCAGCGTTTGCCGCCGTCAGGGAGCGCCGTGGCCCGATAAAGATGAAACGGCCCATGCGGCCGTGTTTGTAGGCTCGCATGGCCGCGAATTCTCTGGCGTACATCACCGGCGAGATCCAGGTCTCCAGAAAGTCCGATCCAAATGAGACGATACGTTGCGAAGATTGGAGGTCGTAGGTAGGGATCGTATCAAGCCCAAACATGCGCTTGTTCGCGACCCTGATCGCGTCGTATGCGAACGGCTCATAGCGCAATCGCCGCTGTGAGCCGAACGCCTGCAGCCACCGATCAATCAGGTGATCCAGCGCTCCGGTCATATGGGGGGTCAGCCAGACAATCCCTTGTCTCCGCTCATGCAGTTCCTGCAGGCGAGTGGCCAGCCACCCTTCGGCTTCATCCCAACTCAATGGCTTGAACCGGCCTGACGTGTCTTTCAGGAGCGGCTGTCTGATCCGGTCCGGATTGTAGAGTCCCTGAAGAGAGGCCTGGCCGCGAGCACAGAGACGGCCCCTGTTCACCGGGTGATCCGGATTTCCCTCGACCTTGACGGCGCGCCCCTCCAGGGTCTTGACCAGCATCCCGCACCGGCCGGGCATTCGCGGCAGACAGTGGCATAGTTCGTTGCGTGTCCCGGGACGATCTCTTCCGCCGGGATCAGATACGGGATCAGCTTCTCAGGGGTTTGACTAGAGCAGCTTGTAAGGGTCGCAGCCCCGCCGATTCCGAGCCACTTGAAGAAGTCGCGTCTATTCATGCTTCTTCATTCTTTTGCTGATCGCTGAAAGCTGATCGCTGTCTCACTTGTGACACGTTACACAGTCGATGCTCGCCTGTCGGTCACGGTGACAGCTCAGGCATCGATCCATCGTCATGTCCACTGCCCTGTGGACGCGATCCATCGTCTGAATCGGGCCATGGCAATTCTCGCAGGCAACGTCAGCGCGGACATGCGCCACATGCGAGAACGCGACGAAATCAGGTTGCCCGAAGATCTTCACCCAGGGGATGGGTTCCTGTCGATCCCAGAACTCCTTCAGCTTCCGGACCTCGGGCCTGTCGGCAGCGGTGATCTTGTGGCATCCCATGCAGAGCTGAACGGATGGGATCCCCGCGACGGGAGATCGGCGGGCGTTGGTATGGCAATACAGGCAAGAGATCTGATGGTCGCCGGTGTGAACCTTGTGGCTGAAATCGATAGGCTGGGCAGGCGCCTCTTTCTGAGAATGAAAGACCGCAAACCCGGTAGTGGTGATAAAAATCACAAGCGTCAAGAAAACAATAACGAATCGCTTGAGGGCGGCCAGGAACCGAGCTTTGTGACCATCGGGATGCGAGAAGGGGGAGGCGCTCCCGTGGACGCCTCCCCCTTCGCCTTCACAAATATCTATCTCATTTTGCGGCATGTCTTGTCTCAGTCGGCGAGACAACTGTCCGGTTAGAAATTGAGGCCGACATAGCCCCCAGTCGTGAAGTGTCGGAGGTTTTCATCCGGGATATCGGGACCCCAATAATAGCGGAAGTCGACGCCGAGGCTGACCCGATTGTTCCAGAATAGACGTTCAATCCCTGCTCCGCTGACTCCACCCACGCTGATATTGGTAATGGCCTTGTTGACAGGGGTATTGACGTTGAAAGTCAGCCCCACAGGGATAATCCAGGGTCGGTAGGGGGCCAGCCAAGGGCTGATAGAACCCAGATTATCGAATCGGATTTTCGGGGCGATACCTACAGTTAGAATGTTTTCCAATCCCCTTTTCTCTGCGAGAGCCTTGTCTGGGGCTGTTGGACCTTCAACTTTAGCCTCTGAATCACCTTTGGTCTTCTGGGTCTGGATATACTCAACATAGATCTCCCCTAGAAGCGTACTGTTGAAGATCGTCATGATAGGCAGATCCACGCCGCCTCCAACCTGCCAACCGTCTTTATCGTTGGAATCGCTTTGGGCCGTTAAGAGTGAGTTGGTCCTCGGGTGATCCATGCGGACAAACCCGCCCTTGAAAAAGACCTGTCCTCCAGATAGTCTGGAGGATTCTGACTTCGCGGCCAGTTCCGTCTTCATCTCCTGCTTGAGGGCCGTCATCTTCTCTTCCACGGGGCGCGGAACCTCCGCCTGTATCTTCGTTTCGAGTGCGTCCAGCCGCTGCTGCATCCGCGTGACCATATCGTTCTTGGTCTGAACTTCCTCCCGCAACTTTTGTAATTCCTGTTTCAGTTGGTTCAATTCACTGCGCGTCTGTGCTTCGGCGTTGCCTATGAAGAAAGAAAAAACCGGCGTTACCAATAATAGTGCGAATACCATCCAGCTCGTCCTGCCCGCGTGCCTCCCCCGGATCTTCACCGTTCACCTCCCTTGGTAAGATGTCATCGCCCCGTCGGTAGAAAAATTTCATATGAGAGTCAAAATCGGTCAATTCCGCTACCGTAGTCTCTCCTGTTGCTAAGATATTTGAACTATATTCGTCCTATCCTACGACACCTGTCCCACACCATCTGTCTCA
>CABIKM010000084.1 GCA_902196205.1 Candidatus Methylomirabilis lanthanidiphila
GCAGTGGTCGAACACGGGACGCGCGAGATGCCGATCTGGGGGGCGGTGTTCGAGAGCGAGCATCAAGGTAAAGGCTACCCGGGTTATACGTCGCTTCTGCACTCGCGAACCCTCAGCGACTATCTGCGGTCGATTCAGCAGGAATAGTGCGTATTCCAACGGATGTGATGCGAGCCTGTGCGCAGCGGCGGTCGAATCCGTCGCAGCAGGACCAGATGTAGGGGTACCACATGTTGCAGCAACCTCAACAGTCCGATGATCTTGCTCGCCTGCCCGCCAAACCGGTCGATCGCATCATCGAACCGCTCGCGCGCTTTTTGCGTATCGAGGCGGCCAGCGGGTTGCTCCTGCTGTTTGTGACGGCGATTGCCCTCGCGCTCGCCAACTCACCGTTCGCGCCGTCATTTCTGGACCTGTGGAACACCCCGTTTGGTTTCACGCTCGGCACGTTTGAGATGACCTACTCTGTGAAATATTGGATTAACGACGGTCTGATGACGATCTTCTTTTTCGTGGTCGGCTTGGAAATCAAACGCGAACTGGTGCTTGGGGAGCTCAGAGACCTGCGAACAGCCTCGCTCCCCATCGTTGCGGCGGCGGGCGGTATGGTGATCCCGGCCGGTCTGTATCTCGCAAGCCAACTCGGACAACCCGGCGAGCGCGGCTGGGGGATTCCCATGGCGACCGATATCGCGTTTGTCGTCGGCTGTCTGGCGGTGTTGGGGTCGCGTGTTCCGCATGGTTTGCGCATCGTGCTGCTGTCGCTGGCGATCGCCGACGACATCGGCGCCATTCTCGTCATCGCGATCGGCTATACCAGCCACCTCAATGTCGAGGCGCTGGTTCTGGGCGTGCTTGGTCTCGGTCTCGTGCGAGGACTGGCGCGCCTTGGCGTGCGGAGTATCCCGATCTATTACATCGTTGGCGTGCTGATCTGGTTGGCGTTCCATGAGTCGGGGATCCACGCTACGGTCGCCGGCGTGATCCTGGGTCTGCTGACGCCCGCCCATGGTTGGGTCAGCGCAGGACGCCTGCACGCTATCGTCCGGCAGTTCGCGGCCTACGTACAAGGGGAACTATGGAGCAACGGAGGCAAGGATCCGAGGGCGTTGCGCGCCATCGCGGTGGCGGCCCGGGAGACGTTATCCCCTTTGGAACGGCTTGAGACCGCGCTGCACCCGTGGGTGAGCTTTGTGATCATGCCCCTCTTCGCGTTGGCCAACGCGGGGGTATCGATGAACGTCTCGGACTTTGGTGAACCGGTTGCGGTGGCCGTCATGGTCGGCCTGGGAGTCGGCAAACCGGTCGGGATTGTAAGCTTCAGTTGGATGGCGGTGCGGGCGGGTATTGCCAGGCTGCCGGATGGTGTGAGCTGGAGCATACTGGCAGCGGGCGGCGTGCTGGCGGGCATCGGCTTTACGATGGCGCTCTTCATTGCCGACCTGGCGTTGGAGAACGCATTGCTCAATGCCGCCAAGGTAGGGATTCTGTCCGGGTCGGCTGCGGCCGCAACGTTGGGATGCCTGATCTTATGGTGGCTGCTTCCTAAGCGTACACACCCGGTAGCGCCGGCACGATCCCTTCACTGACACGGACGGCGAGCGCGAATCAGTTGACCTATCGACTGCGCGCAGCGCGGCGTTTCAGGGCCAGATTTGCCTTGACTTCACTCGATTTTTGGCTAGAGTGAGTCGGAACGTAACCCGTAAAGCAATACCGCATGCGCCGCTGGCGCACCCATGGGGATGACAGGTGTAACGCCCGGCAAAATCCCCCCCAACCCCCCCTTTTGAAAAGGGGGGAACGGGGGGATTTCGGGACCGGAGCAAGAGACGTTCTAACCAATGAGACACCGACACTAGTGAGGTTCGTATGTTCGCATCGCCCGGTCCATTTGTCCTTCAAATCGGCCCGCTCTCGCTTCGTTGGTATGGCCTGCTCTTTGCCACCGGCGTCATGCTGGGGACCTGGCTGGCGCAGCGCGAGGCGGTCCGTCGCGGGGAGGACCCCGAACAGCTCCTCAACGTCATCG
>CABIKM010000085.1 GCA_902196205.1 Candidatus Methylomirabilis lanthanidiphila
ATCCTACGACACCTGTCCCACACCATCTGTCTCACACTGAATCAATCTGCGTCTGTCGTTTCAGGCCAAACTGCTCCAGTTTGCGATAGAGCGTACTGCGCGAAATCCCGAGCTGCTGGGCCGCCTGCGAGAGATTGCCCGCACACTGCTGGACGATCTGGCAGATGAGCTGCCGTTCGGTCTGCGCGAGCCACCCGCCAGTGTCCGGCCGCTCCGAGGGCTCGCCGCGGGGGGTGCGGATGACCTCGGGAAAGTCCTCCCACCGGATCTCCGGCCGCTGCAGGAGCACCCCCACCTGCTGCAGCACATTGCGCAGCTCCCGGACATTGCCGGGCCAGGGGTAGGGCGTGAGCGCAAGCGCGCGGAGCGCCTCCTCGGTAAAGCGCAGGTCCGGGCAGTGCAAGGCCGCCGCGACGTTCGCCAGGAAGGAGGCCGCAAGCAGGGGGATATCCTCCCGCCGCTCCCGCAACGCGGGCAGGTGGATCGAAATGACATTGAGCCGGTAGTACAGATCCTCCCGGAACAGCCCCTTGGCGACCTCCTTGAGCAGGTCTTTGTTGGTCGCGGCAATGATGCGGACATCGAGGGGGATGGGCTGCCCGCTGCCGAGGCGGGTGAGCTCCTGCTGCTCGAGCACCCGCAGGAGCGCCACCTGCGTGCTGGGGGAGCATTCGCTCACCTCATCGAGGAAGATGGTGCCGCCCTGGGCCTCTTCGAACCGGCCCTGCCGGCCCCCTTTGCGCGCGCCGGTGAAGGTCCCCTCTTCGTAGCCGAACAGCTCGGACTCGATCAGCTCCCGGGGGATGGCGCCGCAGTTGACGGCGATGAACGGCTTGGGGGCGCGGGGGGAACTGGCGTGAATCGCGTGCGCCAGCATCTCTTTCCCCGTGCCGGATTCCCCGGAGATGAGGACGGAGAGGGTATTCCCCGCCGCAATGAGGCCGATCTTGGTCGCGTTGCGGAAGGCGGCGGACTGGCCCACCAGATCGGCAAAGGTGTACTTGGCGCCCACCACGATCGCCTTGGGCTTGCGACCCGACGGCTCCAGGCGGGGCCCGGCGGGGAAGAGCAGCGCGGCGGCGACCACCTGCGTGTCCTGGCGCAGGACGAGCCCCCAGGCCGCGAGCAGCCGGCCGCTGCGGCCACAGTAGACCTGATAGTCCTGCGGGGTGGACGGCGCGGTCGTCAGGAGCGTGCGGCCGAGTTCGACCAGCTCCGGCACCGCCGCGAGCGACGGGGCGACCGGGTCCAGGCGCAGCACCTGCGCGGCGGCCCGATTGCACAGCAGCAGCTGCCCCTGCGCATCCAGCACGACGAGGCCGTCGCTCAGCAGATCGGCCGCGGGCGTGAGCGGCCCCAGCAGGGCCTCCGCCGGGGGCCGCGGCCGCTCCGCACGGACGGGGGGCGCTAAGAGGGAGCCCGCGAGCAGGTCAATCACCAGATCGCTCTGGACATGGGTGCGGCAGAGCAGGACGTGGCCCTGGGCCTGGTCGCTCGCGGACAGGATATGGTCGGGGGGCTCGATCACGGCGACCTGGCCGGAGCGCACCTGGGCCCGACATCCCC
>CABIKM010000086.1 GCA_902196205.1 Candidatus Methylomirabilis lanthanidiphila
GGACGCTCAGGAGCGAGCTGACGCCGGCTCGACTCAAGGCGCTGATAGTGAAGACACCGCTGTGTGAAACCTCGTAGTCGCGAAAGGACAGCGCGAGAGCGATTTTCGCCTTATTCTTAACGCTTACCTTCCGGTTCCTTGAGAATCTTCAGGGTATCGGTGTACTCGCCGTGCTTCCAGAATTCTGATGGTTGATACGGCACACCGACCTTCTGCTCGATCCTGGCCAGGCGTCGCATCTTCTCGGCCTCGCTCTTGATAGCCGCCAGGTATTTGTCGGCCTCGAAGGCCCCGAAGGTATAAGTGGCCGAGCCGCCTGAGCTGTGCGCTGCCCCCTTGAAGGTGTTGGTCGTGGCATAGGCCACCATCTCGTAAAAGAGCCGCTCGATGGCGGGCACGTTATAGTTCATACCGCCAAAGGCCGCCGCATGCCCACCCTTCCAGCCGGGAGCCAGGAACTGCGGCATCGGTTCCATGAGTCCCTCTTTATACAGGTCTTCGAGAATTCTTCTTGCCTCGCGCACCTTTTTGAAGCTGATACTGACCGCCTCATCCATGTAATCAAGCTGCGCCCGAGCAAACCTGGAAGAGTGACAATCGCTGCATACCCCGGTCCACCGATCCCGCTTTGCCTTGTGTTCCGACGCCCCGCGGTTGACCTCCTGTGTCCCCATGCCCGCATACACGGTGTTGCGCACCGTGTTGTGGTCGCCTCCCGGCATGTGACAGTAGGCACAAGTGGGGGACCTGTAGTTGCCGCGCTGGAGCGGTTTGGTCCAATCTGTTTCGTCTGCTTCGGCCCTGGAGATGTTGCCGTGCTTGGAGTTCTCCCAGACCTCATAGTCCCGATGATCGACCCCGCTGTGACAGCTCATGCAGGCGCTGGGTTTGCGGGCCTCGGCGGCTGAGAATTTATGGCGCGTGTGGCAGCTATCGCACCCCACGCTGCCGATTCGATGGCACTGGGCGCACCCGACGACCTCGGCCGACGGCTTATGCATCTGCCATGCGTTACTATAGACGTCCGGGGTCATGGCGCGCGCATGGGCCGGATGGCCGGCCTTTAACTCCTCCTTGTACTGGGAGACTTGGGTCTTATGACAACTTTCGCAGGTCTCCGGTTTCGGCATGGAGAGTTGCTGGTGATCGTTGCCATGACAGGCCGTACAATAGACCTTGGCGGGTGCGTGCCTGCTGGCCTTCCAGTCGTTGACGATCGTCGGCGTGACCCCGGCATGGCAGGCCACACAGACCTCTCCCTCGAAAACGCCATGAATCGGATTATTAGGGGTAAAGAGATTCGGATCGAGCCATTGAAAGACCGATGGCGCCTGCCACTGATCCCGGTATGCGCCGGCTCCATGGGGCAGGTACGGAGGGTCCGCCGCGACGGCTGCATCCCACGGCAGGGCGGCCGCGAGGAGGACGGCGACTACGAAAACCAGGCGCTGTGTCCAATTTCGATGGCCGTGCTTCATGGCACCATATCCCGACTCCACCTGTAT
>CABIKM010000087.1 GCA_902196205.1 Candidatus Methylomirabilis lanthanidiphila
CTTCGCAAAGTTCAACTAACTTTGGGATTGACTCTTAGCCGTCGGCTGCATTGGCTTGTTATGCACAAGGACTCTACAGCCCCAGCTTCTTCTTGAAGTTCTCAAACGGGACAGTAAAGACCGGGCCGATTTGAAATGGCACATCGTACGGCCAGCTGTAGTAAGCGGGATCCGCTCCATTGAGCGACAACGACAACTCCAGCAATGTGAATTTATCGAACTCTTTGCCCCATACGATAGTTATGACCGGTGCAATGATATTCTTATAGTTCGCGAGCACGTGTGTGGGCTGGTTAACCAGATCGCCCGCCGGGTCCAATGCAAATCTATTGATTACGACGATCCTGTTGTCAGACAGGCGACGGAAGCGCACGGGCGAGGAGAAGGTTAGCCGTTGTCGTCCGGCCGGCCCCTCCAGGTACGCGCTGGCGTCACCGACCGGCATGAAAGGTACTTCGTCTGGTGGAAGGTCCCCATGCGGATCCTTGAGAACACATGTAAGGCGTACCTCCAGAATTAGTGTCCGGATTCGTGCTTCGGATACCGCCGCACCTGAGGTGACAACGATGTCTCTGCCTGCCTGATAGATGTTTGCGCCAGGCGACTGGTTGTTCTCGACTCTCTGGACCGCGCTGCCTTCTGGCGGAGCGCTTGCTGCAGCGTCCTTGGACGAATCGGTTGCCCCGGGTTTTGGCGATCGGTCTCCGGGGCGGTCCGTCTCGCTCCTCGTAGTCGGCACTTCCGCGGTGGCTGTTAGGGGATGCTCCTTGCGATATTCTCGACCAACAAGCCACCACGCACCACCCAACAGGAAGGCGCCTAGCACCGCAGCTCCCACGAGCGACAGAATGGGGTACTCCGCACCGAGCACACCGTAAATTGCCTTTAGCCAGTCCATCGATTTCTCGTCGGTCTAACTACGATTAGACTGGTCTGTGTAGCACCAGCCAAAAAACGCTCACGATATGCGGGATTGTGCTGCCGTTTCAAGGACTTGTCAACGCAGTTTCAACAAGG
>CABIKM010000088.1 GCA_902196205.1 Candidatus Methylomirabilis lanthanidiphila
CAGCCAGCTCTCCCGACGCCATGCTGGCGAGGAGCGCCTGATACTTGGAGGTGCCGATCCGGCTGTTGTCCACCGTGTTGGTCGGGGCCGAGCCCGCGTCCCGGTTTTTGCCCAGGACCAGTTGACCCTCCAGATTGAAGACGAAGAATTTGACGCTCGCCGGATCGACCCCGTTGCAGGCATCAGCGGGGTCGTAGAAGGTGGCCGCGACAAGAATGTTATCGCTCGTCAGGAAGGTCCGCTGCTGCTGCTCCGCGGTTGGCGGGATCGTCTGGCCTACAAACGATCCGACGCTCATGATCTGCTTGACGTTGGCCGAGCCACTGGGATCGGCCCAGGCGACGCCGGTCAACACCCCCAGGGCGCCGAGCGTGAAGGCCGCCGTCTTCTTTACGTAGAACCAGGACGCGCGATTCATACTGTTCCTCCTTGCCCATGCAGGGCGGCTAATTGGGATGTGCGATGATACTGCGTTCGTGCCGGTGTGTTTCATGGGGCCACCACCTCAATGGCATAGAACTCCGATACCAGGACCGATGTAGCCGTGCAATTCTCGGCCATAAAGACCAGATTGTAGGCGCCGACGGGAAGCGCCCCGGCGCCCAGATCGGCGCGGAACTCCTGGTATTTCGACCCTATCGCAACCGGGATGCCGCTCACGCCCCCGGTGGAGTCCCGGTTGCGCCCCAGGACCAGTTGACCCTCCTTGTTGAAGACAAAGAATTTGAGCGTCGTTGGCGCGGTCCCGACACAGGCGTCGGCTGGGTCGTAATAGCCGACCTTCGCGACGATGGGGTCGGTTGTCAGAAAGGTCCGCTGCGTAGTGTCTCCCGCCCCTGTTCCTGCCCTGACGTTCAACATCGCCGGCGCAAGAAGCTTCGGTCCCGCCGTTGCCTGACAGACATTACCCACACAGTCGCCGTCGGCATCCACCTGGTTGGGATTGAACACCGTCGGGCAGTTGTCGGCAACATCGGGGACGCCGTCGCCGTCATGATCGGCCATCGGCAGGCTCTGCCGGCTCAGCACCGTGTCCCAGGCATAGTCGGCGATGTTGAGCGCGTTCTGCGTCAGATAGAGAACGTGGCTTCCATCCAGGCTGCACAGCGCAGTCCGGACACCCGCCCCGCAGGTCGCGAACGTCTCGCACCGGTTCGGGCCGCCCAGCGGCAGCGTCTGAGGCGCGCCGGTACACGCATTGATTTGCGCCCATGTCGCCAGGCTTTCCTGGGCCGACATGAATCTGAGCACATCGCCGCCGAAGCGGTCGTTGAACGGGCCGCCGCCGTCATACGGGACTTGCGCGTCGTTCAGACCATGAAAGTGAACGACCGAAACGGGCCGGACGGGGTTGCAGCGCACCGGCGCGGCGTCAAGTGGGTACGACACCGGGGCCGCCGCCGCAAACACATCGGCCGCATCACACGCCAGACGGTGGCTCATCGAGCCGCCGTTCGACAGGCCGGTCACGTAGACGCGGCTGGGATCGACATACCCCAGGTTGACGATCTCGCCGACCAGCGCCCTGATGAAGCCGACGTCGTCCACGCCGGTCGTGGACGACGGAGGGCAGCAGTCCATGGCGTTCCACGAATTGTTCAGTCCCTGCGGCCAGGCCGCCAGAAAACCGATCTCGTCCGCCTTCTGCCGGAATCCGGACAGGAGGGATTGCTGCAATGCGGAGCTGGTCCAGCCGTGGAGATCGATGACGAGCGGCACCGGCGCCTTTCCGGTGTAGCCCGGCGGTACGTAAAGGATATACGACCGAATCTGGCCGTCGAACCACAACGTGCGTATCCGGTCGCCTCCGCCCGGCGCCAACACGTTATTGGCACAGAAGGCGCCGGCCGCGCGCGCTGTGGCCGCAACACACAGCAGAGCGATCAGCGACGTGCCGATGGCGCGTTGAAGCTGCGCCCGGCGTCGCATAGACAGCATCAAGCGCCCTCTTGTCCTTTCCCTTCCGGCCGGAACCCGCCGCCGCGTGACCGCCGGTTCGTTGCCACGACACCGAACATACAGGGCGTCGAATCGCTCGTCAAGGGGTTCAGCACGTCGACCTTGCCTTACGGCGCCGCCAGCACCTCAATTACGTAGAACTCCGACACCAGGACGGCGGGATCAGCGGCGCAGGCCTCCACCCTGAAGATCACCTGATACGAGCCTGCGGCCAGCTCTCCCGGCGCCATGCTGGCGAGGAGCGCCTGATACTTGGAGGTGCCGATCCGGCTGTTGTCCACCGTGTTGGTCGGGGCCGAGCCCGCGTCCCGGTTTTTCCCGAGGACCAGTTGGCCCTCCCGGTTAAAGACAAAGAATTTGACGCTCGCCGGATCGACCCCGTTGCAGGCATCGGCGGGGTCGTAGTAGGTGGTCCCGACCGTA
>CABIKM010000089.1 GCA_902196205.1 Candidatus Methylomirabilis lanthanidiphila
ATGGCCAAGGCGAAGTTCGAGCGGACGAAAGAACACATGAACATCGGGACCATCGGGCACATCGACCACGGCAAGACCACCCTGACCGCGGCGATCACGAAGGTCCTGCACGCGGCGAACCCGAAGATCACCTTCGTCCCCTTCGACCAGATCGATAAGGCGCCGGAGGAGAAGGAGCGGGGGATCACCATCAATATCGCCCACGTCGAGTACGAGACGCAGAAGCGCCACTACGCGCACGTCGACTGCCCCGGCCACGCCGACTACATCAAGAACATGATTACCGGCGCCGCGCAGATGGACGGCGCCATACTGGTCGTCGCCGCCTCCGAAGGGCCGATGCCCCAGACCCGCGAGCACATCCTGCTCGCCCGTCAGGTCAACGTCCCCAACCTGGTCGTCTTCCTGAATAAGGTCGACCTGGTCGATGACCCGGAGCTGCTCGAACTGGTCGAGCTGGAGGTCCGCGAACTGCTGACCAGCTACAACTTCCCCGGCGACGAGATCCCCTTCGTCCGCGGCAGCGCGCTCAAAGCGTTGGAGGCGGGCTCCGGCGACCGGACGAACCCGGCGGCTGCGCCCATCTTCGAACTGATGGATGCCGTCGACACGTACTTCCCGGCCCCGGTCCGCGTCCTGGATAAACCGTTCCTCATGCCGATCGAGGACGTCTTCTCGATCTCCGGCCGTGGGACCGTCGTGACCGGCCGCGTCGAGCGCGGCATCATCAAGGTGGCCGACGAGGTGGAGCTCGTCGGGATCCGAGACGTCCAGCGGACCGTCGTCACCGGCGTCGAGATGTTCCGCAAACTCCTCGACCAGGGCCAGGCCGGCGATAACGTGGGACTCCTCCTCCGGGGGACCAAGCGTGAGGAGGTCGAGCGCGGCCAGGTCGTGGCCAAGCCCGGCTCCATCACCCCCCACACCCGCTTTAAGGCGGAGGCGTATATCCTCACCAAGGAAGAGGGCGGCCGCCATACCCCCTTCTTCAACGGCTACCGGCCCCAGTTCTACTTCCGCACCACCGATGTAACGGGGGTCTGTACACTCCCGGCCGGGACCGAGATGGTCATGCCGGGAGACAACGTGAGTATGGCGGTCGAACTGATTCAGCCGATTGCCATGGAGAAGGAGTTGCGCTTCGCCATCCGCGAGGGCGGCCGCACCGTTGGGGCCGGCGTGGTGAGCGAGGTCGTGGAGTAGGGGCGAGTTTCGCTGAGCAATGACGGCGTACCGTCGGCGGGAGACTTCCCGTAGCGAGTATAGGGAGCGTGCGGAGCATCGATGCGTGAGATAATTACATTAGCTTGTGGTGAGTGCAAG
>CABIKM010000090.1 GCA_902196205.1 Candidatus Methylomirabilis lanthanidiphila
TAAGGAGGAAGAAACCAATGGCACAGTACAGGACGGAAGCCGCAGCACCCGCTAAGCGTGCTGAGTCGGCCGAGCAGATGTTTGGCTGGGGTGTGTTCTGGAAATGTATGATTGCGATCAGCCTGTTCTACATCTGCATTCGGATTTACCAGCAGTACTTCTCGTGGTCGAAGGGCCTTGACTTCTTCTCTGAGGACTTCCGGATCTACTGGTGGAATATGCTCATCGGTGAGTTGATCATCGAGGGGGCGGTCCTGGTCTTCACCCTGGGCTACATCTGGAAGACCCGCGACCGGAATCTGGACAAGATCACGCCGGAGGAGGAGCTGAGGCGGTTCTGGGGTCTCGGGCAGTGGATCGTCACGTTCGCGTGGGCCGTCTATTGGGGTGCCAGCTTCTTTACCGAGCAGGACGGGACGTGGCACCAGACCGTGATCCGCGATACCGACTTCACACCGAGCCACATCATCGAGTTCTATCTCAGCTACCCGATCTACATCATCATCGGGATCAACGCCTACATGTGGGCCAGGACTCGCATCCCCCTGTTTGCGGCCGGGCACTCCCTGCCGTTCATGCTGACGGTCGGCGGCCCTGCGATGATCTTTGTCAATGTGGCGCTGAATGAGTGGGGCCACACCTTCTGGATCATGGAGGAGCTGTTTGTGGCGCCGCTGCATTGGGGCTTTGTGACGCTCGGCTGGTGTCTGTTTGGTGTATATGGCGTGGCCGCGGCCATGTGTCCGCGAATTCATGAGTTGATCAAGATCACCAGCGACGGCAAAGCGGCTCAGTGGGCTCCAAATGCCGGCAAGTTGCCGCTCCCGGTGGGTAAGTGGTAATCACGTTCCAAGTCCACATAGCCAAATAGTGGAGGGGGGTGGGGGTCCGCCCCCCTCCCTGCCCGGGGGGAACGAG